>CAZPUI010000992.1:0-1951 GCA_964589695.1 uncultured Solibacteraceae bacterium
CGACGCCGATTCGATCTCGGCGTTTGTCGAAAACGCGCTTCCGGCAAAGACGCGCCCAAGCCCTGTGGGATGTGCTTGGAGATGAACGGGATTAACATCCTTCCAACCCTTCGACGATACCCCCCCAGAGTCCCTCGGCCCCTCGGAGCACAGCATGCAAGACGACGCCACCCTGATCACCTTCCCCGAGGGCTTGGCGGGGTTTCCATCCCAGCACACCTACCGCCTGATGGAACCCCAGGGCGGCTACCCCATGAAATTCCTTCAGGCAGTGGAGGCCCCGGAACTCTTCTTCGTGTGCATGGACGCCGCGGCCATCAAGATGGACTATGAGGTGCCCCTGGGCGATGAGGATGCCCAGGCCCTGGCCCTCAGCGAACCCACCGACGCCCTGGTGCTCCTGCTCGTGGTGGTGCCCGAAGATCCGCGGCAGATGACCGCCAACCTTGCTGGCCCCCTGGTGATCAACGTCAAGACCAAGACCGGCCGTCAGATCCTTCTGGACAGCGGACGATTCCCCCTGCAGTACCAGGTCTTCTCGGAGCCACCGGATGTGGTGATTCAGTTCCCGGTGGGACTGGTGGGGTTCCCGAACCTCCACACCTTCCGACTCTTCGAGCCCCAGGGGGGCTACCCCCTGAAGTTCCTTCAAAGCGTGGAGATGGATGACATCACCTTCACCTGCATCGATGTCGCGGCCATCAAGCCCGATTTCCAGGTGAACTTCACCCCCGAGGATGCGGCCACCCTGGCCCTGGAATCGGACAGGGACGCCATGATCCTCGCCCTGGTCGTCATTCCCGAGGATCCCCGCCAGATGACGGCCAACCTCGCAGGGCCCCTGGTCATCAATGTGCGAACCTGCAAGGGGCGCCAGCTCATCCTCAATACGGATCAGTATCCCCTCAAGTTCCCGATCCTGGGTGATCGGTAGGCCATGCTCGTCATCACCCGCCGACTGGAACAGTCCATCGTCATCGATGGGCGGATCGAGGTCATCGTGGTGGGCATCACCAAGGATGGTGTGCGGCTGGGCATCAAGGCCCCCCAGGACATCCAGGTCCACCGCCGCGAGGTCTTCGACGCCATCGCCGAGGCCAACCGAGCCGCCGCCACGGCGAGCCCCGCCCCCCTCAAGGACGCCGCGGCCCTGTTGCGTTCCCGCATCACTCAAGTCAAACCGCCCGGAGGCCGATAGGTCACCGGGAGGTTGCCATGGATGTGGGCGCCATCCCCTCCGCGGGGATCAATGCATTGATGAAGGCCCAGGGTGAATATGCCACCCGCGTGCTGCGCAAGGCCCTGGATGTCTCCTCCAGCGAAGCCGCCCAACTGGCCCAGATGATCGGCCAGGGGGCCGGGCTGGGGCGATCCATGGACGTCAGCGCCTAAGCCAAGAGGATATGAAGGCTCTTGGTGGGCCGAGCGGTCAGAACTGCTTCACAAAGGCTTCGAACTCGGACCGAAGCTGGATCAGGTCTGACCGAAGCTGCGCAAGTTCAGATTCCAGCTGGGCCACACGACTGGGGGCCGGGGGAACGGGAAGGGCCGAGGAAGTCTGGATCGCGGGGGCCCCGCCCAGAAGATGGGCATGGCGAATCTCCTTGGTGCCCGGCTGTCGCGGGAGCCCTTGGGCCAGCGGAGGCTCAGCTTCGGCCAAGGCCTGGAGTCCAGCCTCTACTTCCGTCAGATCCGGGAATTCGAACATGCGGGTGCACCGCGTACGGAGCTCTCCCGGTGTCTGGGGGCCCCGCAACAGGAGCTCCGCCAGGATGGCGCTCTCCTGGACTGAAAGGTGGAGCCGTTCCGTGAGCCGCTCCTCGTACTTCTGCACCCTTGAACCCGCAGGCGTGATGAACCAGGCCAACTGCCGCTCCCTCAGCGTCTCCAGGCCCTGGCTCACGGTTTCATCATCCAGGGAGAGGACCGGATCACGGTTGGAAGACTGGTT
>CAZPUI010000993.1:0-1951 GCA_964589695.1 uncultured Solibacteraceae bacterium
GCTCCCACATCAGGCGCTCCTGCAGCCCCGCGGCGCCACGGCTCTAAAGGTTCTTGGCACTGGAGGCGATGACAACGCTCTTGATGGTGGAAAAGCCGAGGGTCATGATCGCCTGGGTGAGGGTCTTCACCTCCCGCATCATGCCGAACATGGCGGAATTGGCGATCTTCAGAATCTGGGCCGTGAGGGCCTGGTCCGTGGCAATCACCCGCTGCATATCATCGGCGCTGGAATCCGGATCCGCCGCCAGGCGCAGAACCTGGGCCGCCACCTGGGGAAGGGGGGGCAGGTCACCGAGGTTGGCAATGAGTTCCTGGGGCGTGATGGGCATGGAAAATCTCCCGGGACCTAGGGCCGCTTGCGGTAGCCCATGGCCTTGCTGAAGTGCATGAGTTCGAAACCGGCATTGAAGCTGTGGATGGACTCGCTGTGTCCCACCAGGAGAAGGGCCTTGGGGTGCAGCTGCTCGTGGAACCCACGCAGGACCTTGGTTTTCACGGCGTCATCGAAATAGATGAGCACGTTCCGACAGAAGATGACATCGAAGAAGCCCAGGGCCTTGTAGGCAGGGTAGTCCACCAGATTGCAGTTCTGGAACGTGATCATCTGTTTCAGCTCGGGTCTCACCAGGAAAGTATCCTGCCCCATGGGATCAAAGTGACGCTTGATCTGCTCGGGGGTGAGATTCCTTAAAGTGTAGCTCCCATAGACGCCCTCCCGGGCCTGGGCCAGCACCCGCTCACTGATGTCCGTGGCCAGGATCTCCACCTGGAGCCCCCGGAGAAGGGTGTCCTTCACCTCCTGGCACACCAGGGCCAGGGTGTAGGGTTCCTCGCCGGAGGAGCAGGCGGCGGACCAGATCCGGAGCTTGGTTCCGGGGCGGGCCTTGAGCAGGGACACGGCCTCGGGGAGTACGATGCGCTGGAAGGCCTCGATCTGGGGAGGGTTGCGCCAGAAGCTCGTCTCGTTCGTGGTGATCTCGTTGAAGAGACTGGTGAGTTCCGCCCGTCCCGAGGCCCCCTGCAGGTGAGCCAGGTAGGACTCGTAGTCCCGGAGGCCCAGGTCGGACACCCTCCGACTCAGGCGGTTTTCCAGAAAGTACTGCTTGGACTCACTGAAGAAGATGCCGCACCGCGCGTAGATAAACTCCCTCAAGGCCTTGAAGTCCTGGGGTTGCATGGGGGGCACTGCTTGGGTGAGGGTCGCCATGGTGGAATCCATCTGCTCCATCGGCCACCTTTCGCCCGGGATTAGAACCGGTCGCCTTCCAGGATCACGACGGCAAAGGCCAGTCCTGCATCGTGGGAGAGGCTGCCATGGAGCTTCGCAATGCCCCGCTCCCGAAGCAGCTCCGCCAGACTCCCCTCGGCCCACAGCCGCCCATCTTCGAAACGGAGTTCCCGCCAGTTCCACCCCTCCATGCCCACCCCCAGGGCCTTGCCGAAGGCCTCACGGAGGGCCCAGCGCCCCGCCAACCGCTCCGCCATCCGCGCCTGGGGGCCCTTGAGCAGGAGCGCCGCCTCCTCTGGAACCAGGATGCGCTGAACGGTTCGGTCGCCGTACCGCTCCAGAAGCTTGGCCCAACGCGCGGAGGGGCAGAGGTCCGTACCGAGGCCCAGGATCATCGCAACCTCCTGGTGAGGTAACCCTGGAATTGCTGCGTCTGACCCCTCTTTTCACCCATGTTGCAGACCCCTCAGAAAAGACCACCGCAGATAGCGTAACCTGCAGTCTGTCCTCGTGATTCCAGCCACCCCCCTTGTGACCCGATGCACATGGGGGGTCTTCAATACTGCAGCCGTCAAAGGTGGTTCTTCGCCGATTTTCCTCCTTCCATCCGCCTTTCCCAGGAGCTCGCGCATGGCTCAGCTGAAAGAAAAACCGAAACCCCAACTGGTCCCGGAGTACTGCAAGGGCTGCGGCCGCTGCGTCAGTGTCTGCGTGAAGGGCT
>CAZPUI010000994.1:0-1950 GCA_964589695.1 uncultured Solibacteraceae bacterium
CCCCGAAAGTCCCTTCGGGAAGGCGCCCTGAAGGTGAGCACCCCCAACGGCTACCTGATGTACTCCCAGGTGACCCTGGCCGTGCTGGACGAGGTGCTCCGGGCCCACGGGGGTTCGGTGGACCTCCCTTGGCAGGACCTCTCCGACGAGGTCCGGCGGGTGGTGCTCTTCGGCTCGGACCGCCTGAAGGTGCCCTTCGGCAAGCATCCCCTGGAGTCCCGCATGAAGTGGACGGGCATCACCGCCCGCCCCCGGGAAGAAGGCTTCTACCGCGGCCTCCTCCCCACCATGGAGGAGATCCTCCGGGCCAAGCGCAACGATTCCATCCTGCGGTACGCCCGCACCTCCCCCTGCTCCGCCTGCGGGGGCCTGAGGCTCCGGCCCGAGGCCCTGGCGGTGCGGTGGGAGGGCCATCGCATCACGGACCTGGGGTCCTTCAGCCCCCGGGCCCTGGCCGCCGCCCTTGCCCAGGCGCCGGACCATCCCGTCCTCGCCCCCCTGCGCCGGGACCTCCTCACCCGCTGTGCCCTCCTGGAGGACCTGGGGGTGGGCCACCTCACCTTCGACCGGCCCGCCCCCACCCTCTCCACGGGGGAGGCCCAGCGCCTGCGCCTCCTCACCCTGGCCCAGGGGGAGCTGCGGGGCCTCCTGGTGGTACTGGACGAGCCCTCCGCCGGCCTCCATCCCCACGATGTGGCCCGGCTCCTGCCGGTGCTGCACCGACTGCGGGACCAGGGCCAGACCCTGGTGGTGGTGGACCACGACCCCCTGCTGGCCGCCGCGGCGGACTGGCGGGTGGACCTGGGCCCCGGCCCCGGGGCGGCGGGGGGAAGGGTGCTCTACTGCGGCGCGGCAAAGGACGCCCCAGCCTTTGCCTTCCCGCCCCCCCGTCCGGCAGACCTGGACACGCCCCGGGCGCGGGTGAGGCTCGAGGGGCTGTCCCGGCACACCGTGCAGGGGACGGGGCTCAGCCTGGTGCGGGGCGGCCTGAATGTGATCTCGGGGGTGTCCGGGGCGGGCAAGACCTCCCTGCTGGATGCGGTGGAAGCGCGACTGGCGCAGGATTCCACCCCCTTCGCCCGGGTGCTGCGGGTGGACGCCTCGCCCCTGGGGCGGACCCCGAGGTCCAATGCCGCCACCTACACCGGGGCCATGGACCTGCTCCGGGACCTCTATGCCGGCCTGCCCGAAGCCAAGGCCCTGGGACTGGGGAAGACCCATTTCAGCTTCAACACCGCCGGGGGACGCTGCGAGACCTGCGGCGGGGCGGGGCTCCTGGAGACGGGGCTGCGCTTCCATGGCCGGGTGACGCAGGTCTGCCCCACCTGCCAGGGACGGCGCTTCCACGAGGAGGTCCTGAAGGTCCGCCACCGGGACCGCAGCATCGCCCAGGTGCTGGAAGCCAGTGTGTCCGAGAACCTCCAGCGCCTGGGGGACCTGCCCCGCCTGGCCCGCATCCTCCGCCTGCTGGAGGACCTGGGCCTGGGCTACCTGAGCCTGGGACAGGGCGCCACCACCCTCTCCGGGGGCGAGGCCCAGCGGGTGAAACTGGCCACGGAGCTGGCCCGGGCGGGGGAGGGCGCCCTGATCCTGCTGGACGAGCCCAGCACGGGGCTCCATCCCAAGGACGTGGCCACCCTCCTGGGGGCCTGGGACCGGCTCCTGGCCGCGGGCCACACCCTGCTGGTGGCGGACGTGGACCTGGACCTGGTGCGGGCGGCCCACCAGGTGGTGGACCTCGGTCCCCTCAGCGGCGCCGAAGGCGGGCGGGTCCTGTACGAAGGCCCCCCGGACGGACTGACCTCCTGCCCGGAGAGCCTTACCGGAAGGGCCCTGGCCGGTGAGCACCCCTGGGCGCCCCAGCCTCCCCGCCAGGACGGCCCCGCCCCCCTGCAGCTGCGGGGCGTGCGCACCCACACCCTTCAAGGTCTCGACCTGGACCTCCCCTTC
>CAZPUI010000995.1:0-1948 GCA_964589695.1 uncultured Solibacteraceae bacterium
GCCCTTCCTAGCCAGATCACGCGGCTGGACGCCAACAATTGGCCAGTTTATTTTGGCCAGGACCCTAACCTGAGCCAGGGTGCACATGTGGATCATCAGGCAATCGGCGTAGTCGGTCTTCATGCGCTCGAGGCACTTCCGGAACCGGTCCTTGATGTCCTCCTTCGTGGCGCCCTTGAAGAAGCTCAGGTTCAGTTTCGTGGTGATGAAGACCTGCTTCCGGTCCCGTCCCTTCAGGGCTTCCCCGAGGGTGCGTTCAGAGTTGCCATTGACGTAGTGCTCCGCGGTGTCGATGTAGTTGATCCCCCGGTCCAGGGCCGCGATCAGCACATTGGCGTTGGTGAGGTTCCCGGCGCCGAAGCTGATGTCCGAGACCTTCACCCCGGTGCGTCCCAGGGTGCGGAAGGCCCTGACCTTCGCCTTGGGCGGCTCGGCCTGGGGCTTCACCGGGACCGGGGACTGGGCCAGACCCGCGGTGGCTGCGGCCCCCAGGGAGACCCCCAGGAAACGGCGACGGGACAGGGAGGACAAGGAATCGTCGGGGCGGGCCATGGGAACCTCGTTGGCTTGAGAAAGTTGCTTGAATTCTCGCATGGTCGTTGATTCCGTTCGGACCTGATGCATGCACGCTTTGGTAACGGCCAGAAGCCGCGCCGTGCTTGTGCCCTGTGACGCCAGGCCCTGGTTCAGGGGCTCTTAAGTCCCGCTGGGCAACCTGAAGGACCCCGGCCTGCCCCGGAGGCTCCAGGAGAGACCCACCGATGCCCACTTCCTCTGCGCTTCTTGCCCTGGGCCTCGTGGCCCTCCCTGCCGCCGCCCAGGAAGTCCGTTGGGGACTGTCCTTGGGCGCCTTCGCACCCCAGGGAGAACTTCGGGACTTTGCGGGGAACGAAGGCAGTCACTTGGGGGTGTTCCTGGATCTGAACCTGGGCCGTGGTCATGTCCTGCGCCCGGTGTGGGATCTCCTGGCGGTGGAAGGAAAGGATCGGGAGGGCAGGCAATTGGAGGCAGGCTCGGGGCGGATCGTCACTTCCCGGGGCGAGCACTTGGCCGCCCTCAGCCAACTGGGGGTGGCGTGGCTTTGGTTCCCCAGTGGAAGCACCCGGGGCTTCCATACCCTCCTGGGGGGAGGGCTCCAAAGCACGGTGGTGGAAGCGCGGTGGATGGGTCCGTCGGGCAAGACCATTTCCAACCGCATGTACGGAACCCTGGGGGTCGGGTGGACCTTGGGGGAACACTGGGCGCTCCAGGTGAGGTATTTCCAGGCCCCCTACCATGAGCAGGGCGGTAACCCCAGCTCGGGGCGCACCCAGGTGGCCGCTGGGACCTTGGTGTCGGTGCAGTACTGCTTCTGAAACTTTAGGTGGCTCGGGGTGGCCAGAATTAGATCCTTCGGTCAGCTTGTGGCCGCCGTGGGCGCGCTGGACACTGGAGGTCCCACCGGTCGCCCCCCCCGCCTCCGAGTACATCCCAACCCAGCGCAATGTCAGCCCCCCCAGGCAGGGGGGACTTCGGTGCCAGGTGGTGAATGCGGGACCTGAGTCCCAGGAGTTTCTATGCCTCCGGCCTACCTTTTCTGGACCTGTTTCCTGCCCTGGATGCTGCCCCAGGACAAGCCTTTGCCCAGCATGGAGGTGATCGTCGTCGGGCGGGCCGTGCGGGAGGACCTCTTCAAGACCGAGCGCTCGGTGACCTTGGTACCGATGGATACCTTGAAGGAGGCCGTGCCCCGCACCACGCCGGAGGCCCTGCAGGAAGCGCCCGGGGTCTTCGTGCAGCAGACCAGCCCCGGTGCGGGCTCGCCCATCGTTCGCGGGATGATGGGGCCCCAGGTGCTCCTGGTGGTGGATGGGGTGCGTCTCAACAATTCGCTCTACCGCACCGGGCCCGTGCAGTACATGAACCTGGTGGATGCCTACAGCCTGGATCAGGTGGAGGTCCTCCGGGG
>CAZPUI010000996.1:0-1947 GCA_964589695.1 uncultured Solibacteraceae bacterium
CCTGGTTCTTCTCGGCGGAATCCGCCTGTGAGAAGGCTTGGAAGAGATGTGGGAGCACATCCGCGGGTATTCCTTGACCTGAATCCTGCACTTCGACCTTGACCCGAGGTCCCTCCACCAGGGATATTCGCACGCGGATGATGCCCTTGGGGGTGAACTTCACGGCATTCCCTAGGAGATTGACCAACATCTGTCCAATCCGTAGGGCATCCCCCAACATGCGGTCTGGTACCTGGGGATCAACCTCGGAAAGGAGGAGCAGGTTACGCTCCTGGGCCCGCGAGCCCATGAGGACCAATGCGGATTCCAGGACCTGGCGGAGGTCAATGGGGACCTGCTCCACGTCCAGCTTCCCCGCCTCGATCTTGTTCAAGTCCAGCAAATCGTTCACCAACTGAAGCAGAGATTGGGCCGCTCCCCATATTGTCTTTATGAAGCCCTTCCGCTCGGCGTCGCGAACATCCCCTTCCACCAGCATCTTTGAGAACCCGAGAATGGCATTCAGTGGAGTTCGAAGTTCGTGGGTGGTAGTGGCAAGGAAGGTGGACTTGAAGGCATTGGCCCTTTCCGCCGCGCTCCTGGCCTCATCGGCGGCATCCTTTGCCAGACTCAACTCCTGAGTGCGGGTGGCCACGAGATGCTCCAGGAGAGCCTTCTGGCGCCGGAGCTTGAGGGTATAGAGGTTTATGATTCCCGCGACCCCTGCGAGGCCACACCCGACCCAGAGTAAAATGGCCCAGGGTGTGCGGTACCAGGCCGGGAGCACCGTGAAGGCAAAGGTGGTTGAGGGGCCCCAGGCACCTTGCCCTACCCGAGCCCGAACCTCGAATGAATAGTTTCCAGGTGGAACCGCGGGGAAAATCTGACTTCGCCCTTCCGTGGTCCTCCAAGTCGGATCTAGGCCCATGACGCGGATTTGGTGCTGCAGCGCACGCTCCCGAATGAAACTGAGGGTTGTGTACCTCACCTCTAGGGTTGCCTGATGGTGGGGAACTTGTATTGTCTTTGGTAAATCCACTGAATATGTTCGTTCCCCATAGGCGACGCGCATGATCAATGGGGAAGGCGGCTTCAACTCTGCCTGGCTGATGCTTGCGTTGAACCTCGCCAGTCCTGCAGATGTGCAAATCCAAACATCTCCCTTGGCATCAGCACTAAAACCTTGGGCACTAATGTCTTCGCCGACCAGCCCATCCTCGGAACCAAAGTGCTCCACGCTGCGATCGGACCGGATGACATCCACTCCCATTCCTGTTCCCACCCAGGTGTTGGCGTGAGCATCCTCACCAATCATGTAGATCTTTCCCGCCGAGAGTCCCTGACTTGAATCAAAGTGTTGGAGTTCTAATAAATGCCCCTTGTTGTAAACAAAGCGGGAAAAGCCCAGGGCGTTGAAATACACCGCAAGCAGGCTGCCATCCCGCTTCGCGCACAGGTATGCCAGCCGGGTGGAGCGAAGCCCATCCTTCTCTTGGAATCGTTTCCAAACATCGCCCTCCAGCATGGCCAGGCCCTGGTCACCCGCAGCCCAAATGCGCCCAGTGCTGTCCTCGATTACATCCCGAAACCACTCAGAGGCATCCCCATTCGGTAACGTCTCCCTGGTGAATGTCCAGCATCCCCTGATCCTGATGCCCTTCAACAGGCCCCCGCCATCCGTCCCGGCCCAGAGACCCCCTTTTCGGTCCATCAAGAGTTTGAATATGCGGCCTTGGGTAATTACGCCCGCTTTGCGTCCAATCCGCTCGGTTCGCCCAGTTTTGGGATCCCATCGGGCGATGAAGGGACTGCCTGCCATATAGTAGGTTCCATCGAGGGATTGCGTCAGGGTGCGGACCTGGACATCCTCCAAGCCTTGAATAGACTCCCAACCTGTGGGTGTTGAACGCACCAACCCACGATCCGTCCCCACCAGCAGTCGACCCACGGGGTCCCGCTGCGCACACC
>CAZPUI010000997.1:0-1946 GCA_964589695.1 uncultured Solibacteraceae bacterium
GTTGTGGTAGGCCGCGGACGAGAGCTGCTGGGCCAGGGTGAACAGGGCCTGGGCGATGCGGCCGAAGCGCTCCTGGGACATGACGGGAACCTCCCGGAAGGCCTCCAGGCAGGCCTCCTCGTCCGCACCGATCTCCCGGGCGTACGCGCTCATGGCGGCCTCCGTCTGGGTCTCGTCCCGCACCTGGCCGATCAGCCAATTGGCGATATGACGCCCCCCCACGGTGATGCTGGCCCCCCCATCCCAGAGCCCCCCGCTGAGGCAGGTCTGCACGATGGGACCTCCGGGGTGGTGGCGCCCCAGGAGGGCATCGGACTGGACACATCGGCAACACCCCACGGCGGTGGTGCGGATGATGTCCTGGCACAACCGTGTGAAGTTGCTGGGCCGGGTCAGGGGCCGCCCCTCGGGATCCGTGATGATGGAGGCCACGCCCGTGGCCAGGGCGAATTCGTCCTGGATGCGCTGGATCTCCGCCACATCGAACAAGTCGCCGAAGGCGACGCTGCCATCCTCCAGGGGCCGGGTGAGGGCATCGATCCGCTGCTCCGCGAGTGCCCGGGCCTCCTTCTGCTCGGTGATGTCGTAGCTGAGCACAGCAATGGAAGCGACGGTCCCCTGGGCGCCGAACACCGGGGCATAATTCACCCGAATCCAGCGGGTGCCCTCGGCCAAGGAGAAGGTGTTCTCGTACGAGATGCGCTGGCCCCGCCGCACCCGATCGATGAACGGCTGGGCGAAACGGAAGTTCGATTCGCCGATGATCTCGCGGATGTGGCGCCCCACGATGGCGCCCTCGGCCATACCAAAGGCCTCCTCGAAGGCCCGGTTGACGAATTCGTACTGCAGGGTGGCCGCATTGACGATGGCCAGGATGCCGGGGACGCTGGCCGCCAGGCTCGAGAACCGATCCTGGATGACCTGCTGGTCACGTTGCGCCCTCATCCGGTCCGTGCAATCGGTGAACGTCACCAGGCCGCCACCCCCGGGCAGGGGCGTGGTGGAGACCTCCAGCCACTGGGAAACCCCAGGGGTCTTCACCAGCTCCAGCACGTGGTTGCGCAGCGCCCTCGCCTTCATGCCCTCCAGCCAATCGGTCAAGGCCTGGGGCTCGGCGTCGCCCTGGACCCTCCAGCCCAGGTCCGCGCCGCCCCTGAGCTCATCCCGGGTCGTGCCCAGGATCCGGCACGCCTCCCCATTGGCCGCCACCCCTGGTCCCGCGCCCTCCCAATGGAGCACGCCCAAGGGCATCAGCTCGAGGCATTCGGACCAGGCCGTGGGGTCATTCATGGCGTCCTTAAAACAGGGATCTTCCCCGATCATCCTCCCTTCGTCCCCCGGGTACCAAGGGCCAATGCTTCGGAGCCCAGATACTTCCGAAGGGCCCTGGGAAGGTCCTGGGGCCGGGCCTGGGCCACCAGATCCGACAGGTCCCGGGTGTTGAAGGTGTTCCAGTAGAGCACCCTCCGCCCCCGGAGCCGCCCCGCGCGAGCATCCGCCACCAGGGCCGCCAGGGCCTTGGCGGAATAGGTGGGACTGAGGGGGATGCCCGCGTGGTCCCGGAGGAGCGTGGCGGCCTCCGTGCCCGCCGTGGTGGCATGGGCATAGCCTGCCCCCAACTGATCGTCCCGAAGCTCCAGGTTCGCCCCCAGGTCCCGAAGCTCGGCAAAGGTCGGATCGTAATGGCGCAGCAGGTCCAAGGTGGACCTCAGCACGCGTCCCGCACGCCCCCGGGTGGCCCACAGGGGGGGCACCACCCGCACCCCCACGATCCGGGCGGTGAGACCCGCAGCCTGGAGCCCCAGGCTGAGCCCCAAAGCCGTGCCCATGGAGGCGAAGGGAACGTAAATAAGGTCGGGTTCGGGAGGCACCCCCGCCTGGATCTGCTGCCGCGTTTCGTAAGCAGCATTCACGTACGCAGCCACCCCCGGTCGCCAGTGGCCAGC
>CAZPUI010000998.1:0-1944 GCA_964589695.1 uncultured Solibacteraceae bacterium
TACGGCTTCGGGCCCGGCCACCCGTCACCTGCACTTCGCCATCGATCCCCACGCCTTTCCCTGGGTGCCGTGGAGCGAGGTGGGCGCGACGCTGCAGCGCGACCCCTGGCGCTTCCGGGGAAGCTACGTGCTGGTGGGTGTGGAAACCCCCCATGCCGAGGACATGCACTCGATCCCGGCCATCCGGGGACGCGCCTCGGACATTGCAGGGGTGCGGATCCACGCCCTGATGCTCCAGACCCTGCTGGAAGGGCGGACCCGCAAGGACATTCCCCCCTGGGTTCTGGCCCTGCTTCTGGGTCCCCCCGTGACCATGCTGGCGCGCCACCTTTTGATGTATCGATGGCTTTTGCGATCCCTTCTGGCGAGTATGGCAGTGGCCATCGCCTTCCTCGGCTTGGCCTGTGGACTCTGGGCAGCTGGCTGGTTCCTGCCCGTGACCCTCCCCCTCATCGGGATGGGACTGGGTCTTGCGATCCCACTTGGTCTGCGACATAAACTGTCCAATCCTCCCGAACTCTTCCAGGAGAACCCATGACCTTTCTGCGGATCCTTCCCTGCTGCGTGCTGACCCTGGCCCTGGGGGCCAATGTCGAGCCCGCATCGGATCGGGTGGCCCTGGCCTGCCTGGTGGAGGGGAAGGTGGCTGTGGGGGCTGGTGCCCGGAAGTCCGTGGCACTGGACCCGTTCAGCTGGGTGGCCACGGGTTCGGGGGTGACCACCGAGGAGGGTGGCCGGGTGGTGTTCGTCTTCACCGGCGGTGAGCGCTGGGAACTGGGTGGCAAGAGCCAGGCGGTGGTGGACACCAAGGGGCTGAAGGCCGGCAAAGGCACCCTCCGGTGCCTGGAACCCGTGCCCATGATCCCCACCATGGGGCAGGTGAAGGTGCGGGAAGCCAAGGGCAGGCCCGGGGCCTTCACGGTGCGCGGAGAAGGCAAGGGTGCCCTGAAGGCGGTCCATCCGGGGGAAGGCGACCAGGTGCTGGCGGAGGAAGCCGCCCTGCGCTTCCAGTCCTCGACTCCCGCGGGGCGCTACCGTGTTGACATCGACGACAGTCAGGGAAATTCCGTGTTCTCGGTGGAGACCCGAGAATCGGAAGTCCAGGTTTCACCGGGCATCCTGAAGGGAGGGGCGCTCTACTTCTGGCGCGTGAAGGCCCTGGATGGTGCCCGAGCCCTGTCTGCCGAGATCAGCTTCCAGACCGTGCCCGACGCCCATGCCCAGACCCGCATGAAGCTCAAGGCGGAGGTGGACAGGACCCAGGATCCTGCCGCCCGACGCCGGCTGGAGGCCATGGACCTCTGGTTGGGGCTGAGCAAGTAGGCCGTCTGGCCTGAATGCCCGGAGGAGGCGTCCAGGTTCCTTTGTGTCCCCTTATCCAGGGAGCTGACCATGATTGCCGTGGTGACCCTTGCCGCCCTGCTGACCACCAGCGGGCTTTCCCACCTCGAGGCCCAGGCCCCCACCGGCACGGTGCGCGAAATTCTGGCTTCTGGAGATCTCTGTCTCGAAAAAGGGAAGTTCAAGGAAGCCCGGGCCGCCTTCGAGACGGCGCTGGAGCGGGCCCGGAAAGCCGCAGATCCCAAGGGGGAGGCCCTGGCACACCTCGGACTGGGCAAGACCCTCGGGGAGTTGGCGGATGCCGCCGGCGCGGTGGCCAATGGCGAAATGGCCCTGGTCCTCTTCCGGTCCCAGAAGGATCGGGCTGGGGAAGCCGAGGCGCTGAATGTCATCGGGTGCGAATGGGCTCGGCTGCGCCAGATGGCCAAGGTCCAGGTGCACTTCGACCAGGCTCTGGTCATTGTCCGGGAACGGAAGGATCGCAAGGGCGAAGCGGAGACCCTCATCAACCTGGGGCACTATTTCCGTGATGTGGGACAGACGGCGAAGTCCCTGGAGCATTTTCAGCAGGGCCTCGCCCTCCGGCGGGCCCTGGGGGATCGG
>CAZPUI010000999.1:0-1944 GCA_964589695.1 uncultured Solibacteraceae bacterium
GATGATCGTCGTCGCGATGATCCCGATGAGGATGCCCGCCACGATGTTCACGCACAGGATGAGGAAGGCCGCCACAGCGTCCCGCTGGGTGAACTTGACGGCGCCATCCATGGCGCCATAGAAGTTGGCTTCCTCCTGGATGTCCGCGCGTCGCTTCCGGGCCTCCGCCTCATCGATGTAGCCGGCATTCAGATCGGCATCGATGGCCATCTGCTTGCCGGGCATGGCATCCAGGGTGAAGCGGGCCGACACTTCGGCAATGCGGCCCGCGCCATGGTTGATGACGATGAACTGGATGGCCAGGAGGATGAGGAAGATCACCAAGCCGATGACGTAGGAGCCTCCCACCACGAATTCGCCGAAGGCCTTCACCATGTGTCCGGCGGCATCCACCCCCTGCTCTCCGGCGTACATGAGGATGCGCCGGGTGGTGGCCACATTCACCGCCAACCGGAAGAGGGTGATCATGAGCAGGATGGAGGGATAGGCGCTGAACTCCTGGGGCTTGGGCACGTACATCCCGACCAGCAGGATCATGAGACTGAAGGTGATGTTGCGGACGATGAGCAGGTCCAGTCCGAGGGCCGGCACGGGCAGGATCAGGACCACCATCACGATGAGGACGAAGACCGGCGCAGCCAGATCCACCCGCTTGTTGAGGCGGGCCATCAAGGGCAGAAGTCGTTCGAGCAGGGTCAGCATGTTGACACCGGACCCGACCATGGCGAAGGGAATGCCAGCCCGGGGGATCTTGTCCTCGTAACCTCGGGGTAGGCGTTCAGGAGCCTTCAAGAAACTGAAAACACTGCGCTGCATCCGGCCGCAACCAAAGAGCGGGTAAAACACGGAGAACACTGAGATGCCACGCATGCGTGGCATGAGATGGGCACGGAGAAAAGAATTTGGTCATTCGCGAAACCCGGCTTCATGGCCTGCTGGAACACGTGCGGCCCAGCCGCACGCCCCGCGTCAGCGGGCAGGCCTGGAAGCCTTTGGCAGCTGGCCTCAACAAACTTTTTGCACGGATCTGCCGAGCCGTGTGCTTCCTTACACCCTCCAAGAAGTCCCCGTGCTTGCTCCGTGTCCTCCGTGGTCTCCGTGTTTCAATTCTTGAAAAGACGAATGTTGCCAGGGTGTTGAACTTCGATGCTTTGCATGAAAGCAAGTGGTTGAAGGTTGGTAGTACCGAGGGCACAGAGTGCCGCGCCTGCTCGCTGCACTCGGGTTCAGGGTGGATCGGGATAGGTCCCCAGGACATGTGCTCCCGGCCCCAGGGGAGCGTGCTCCGCAGGCAGGGCCCCCAGCCAGCCTCCGGCCATGGGGAGGGACCAGTGCCAGGGGTGGGTGGGACGTGGGCCTGGCACCCAGGTCAGTCTGCGGTCCCTGCCCGTGGGGGCCACGGGGCAGGATCCCAGCACCATGATGCGGCAGCCCTCCACCAGCACTTCCCCTGCGGGGTGCCAGGGACGGTCCAGGATGGTGGTCAGGGACCCCACGGGAAGGAGGGCACTGGGACAGGTCGAGAGGGCGTCCAGGGCCTCCTCCGCGGTGGCCACGGTGCGAACCCTGCACCCCGGGCCGAAGATGCCTTGGGCCAGGGCGCCCTCCCCTAGGACGGCCACGGTGAAGGGGGCCTCCAGGTTCCGGCAGGCACCGATGATCTGGCGGTAGATGGAGACCAGGTCCTTCGGGCCGAGGGGGCCTGGTTTGGCCGTGATCTGCCGCAGAATCTGGACCTCCCGTTCCGGGCGCCAAACCTGCCGCCCCTCCTTGAGGCGCCCCACCGCCGCCGCATGGCGGGCCCGCTGGTGCAGCAGCCCCACGACGGCGCCATCCAGCACATCCATGCATCCTCGGTGCCGCCGCAGCAGGGGGGGGGGGCTCGTCCTCCACCCCCCCGGGCCTCGGCACGCACGGCAGCGTCACCTTGGGCCAGCCGATGGC
>CAZPUI010001000.1:0-1941 GCA_964589695.1 uncultured Solibacteraceae bacterium
CAGCACTTTGGCGCAACAGTCCTCCACCATGTAGGCGAGTCGTTCCTTGGGGTAGGCCGGGTCAAGGGGGACATAGGCCGCTCCGGCTTTCAGGATTCCAAGGAGACCCACGATCAGATCAGGACCACGCTCCACCCCGATGCAGACTCGGTGATCGGGGCCCACACCCAATCCGCGCAGAAGGTGCGCCATCTGATTGGCTCGGGCATTCAGCTCACGGTAGGTCATGGTGGTATTGCCGCAGACCACGGCTATCCAATTTGGAGTTCGCCCGACCTGAGATTCGAATCGGTTATGAACGAATTCGAAATCAGAGGTTGGCGTTTCGGTGCTGCTCCATTCGGTCAGAATCTGCTCCTGTTCTCGCTGTCTTGAAAGTGAAATGCGGTCGATACGTTTGGCTGGATCGGCCACCATAGCTTCCAGGACCGTGCAGAACTGTTCAACGAAGCGTTGTGCGGTGGTCCGGTCAAAAAGGGCCGATACATAGTCTAACCCGCCCGTGATCCGGTTTCCCGACTCGTTGAGTGCGAATTTTAAATCAAACTTAGTGGTGAAAATGGTTGCACTAGATGCTGGGTCTAGTTCCAATCCTGGGATTTCGAAATCGCCTTTAGGCGTGTTGATCCAGTTGAACATTACTTGGAACAGAGTGTTGTATGCTCTGTTGCGCGTGGGATTCACGAGCTCCACCACCTGCTCGAAAGGAATATCCTGGTTGGTCTGGGCCTCCAGAGTACGTGTCTTCACCCGGGCGAGCATCTCTGCGATCGTGGGGGATCCTGTGAGGTCCAAGCGCAGGGCCAATGTGTTGACAAAAAAGCCAATAAGACCTTCGAGCTCATGTCTGCTGCGGTTGGCTGATGGAATTCCAATGACTAGGTCGTCTTGTCTGGACAGGTGGGACAGGAGTATGGCCCATCCCGTCAATACGGTCATGAAGAGCGTTGTGCCACTACTCCGGCTGAGCTCCTTTAAACCTCTTGTCAGGTCCTCTTCCAGCACACAAGGCACTGAATCGCCGACGAAGGACTGCTGCTTTGGTCGCGGGCGGTCCAGGGGCAGTTCAAGGCGCTCTGGTGCTCCAATAAGGGTGCGCTTCCAATAGTCAGCCTGCGCTTGGAGTTGGGGTCCAGTAAACCAGCGGCGCTGCCAAAGCGTGTAGTCCGCGTATTGAATCGAGAGGGGTGGAAGGGGATTGTCCTTGCCCCATCTCAGAGCATTGTAGATGGAGCTGAATTCGTTGATTAGGATGCCGATGGACCAGCCGTCAGAAACGATATGGTGCATGGTGACCATAAGGGTATGAAGGTCATCCGCTTCCTGGATTAGGCGACCTCTGATCAGGGGACCCGACTCGAGGTCGAAGGGGGCCGTGGCTTCTAGAGCCATGATTTGCTCCCGTTCATCGAGGGTAGAGACCCTTTGCTCTAGCAGGGTGAAACGGCAGTCCTCAGCGGGTGTAATGCGCTGAAATGGCTCTCCGTCGATCTGGAAAAAAGTGGTTCTCAATGCCTCATGGCGCTGAAGTATGAGGTTCAAAGCACGCCGCAATGCTTCCTTGTCGAGACATCCGCGTAACCGAAGGGCTCCGGGCATATGGTAGGCCTCGCTTGCACCATCAAACTGAGCCAAGAACCATAGGCGCTGCTGGGCGAAGGAGAGGGGAAGGTGCTTTGGGCGGGGCATCGGAGTGATTGCTGGAAGTTCCGCAGCTGCTGCGCTGGCTACGCTTTGAGCGAAGTCCCCCAGATTCGGTTGCTGGAAGAGCAGGGCCAGGGGCACCTCCACGCCCAGGGCCTGGCGGAGGCGGGAAAGGAGACGCACGGCCAGGAGGGAGTGGCCCCCCAGCTCAAAGAAGTTGTCCTGCCGTCCCACCTGCTCCACGTGCAGGAGTTCGGACCAGAGGGTGGCCAGGGTGGCTTCCAGCTCGCCCTGGGG
>CAZPUI010001001.1:0-1940 GCA_964589695.1 uncultured Solibacteraceae bacterium
GGTTGTGCGGCACCGAGGAGGACGCGGAACTCAAGGCCAACCGCGCCGTGGCCCATGGGGCCGTGGACTACCTCAGCCTGGATCCCTTCCGGATCCTCACCGTCATGAAGAAGCTGGACGACACCTTGAAGCTCTTTGGGGGTTGACGGTTCCCAGCCCCACACCCCATAACGGAAGGATGCTGCGCTTCGCCCCCGAGAGCCTGAAGCCTACCCCGCCCACCGCCGGGGCACGCAGCGCCTAGATCCTCATCGATCCACCCCCTGCCGCCCCGCCTGTCGCGGGGCTTTTTGCGTCTGGAGGCACCATGTCCACCCCCCACATCCCCACCCTGGCCCTCCTGGGCACCGGCACCATGGGCCGCACCCTGGCCCGGGGCCTGCTCAAGTCAGGAACCCTCGACCAGGCACACCTGCGGGCCCTGGCCCGCTCCCAGCCCTCCGCCCAGGCCTTCGCCCGGGATACGGGGGTCCGCACCCTGACCAAGGTGGGGGAAGCGGTTTCCGGGGCCGATGTGGTGGTGCTCTGCGTCAAGCCCAAGGACATCCATGCCCTGGCCCAGAGCCTGCACCGCAGCGGAGCCCTGGCCCCGGAAACCCTGGTGGTGAGCATCGCCGCCGGGGTGACCCTGGCCAGCCTCCAGCAGCACCTGGGAACCACCCAGCCCATGCTCCGGGCCATGCCCAACACCCCCTGCGCCATCGGCATGGGCATGACCGTACTGGCCCGGAGCGCCGCCGCCGAGGATCGGCACGTGGAACTCGCCCGGTCACTCTTCGCCCCCCTGGGCAGGACCCTGGAGGCGGAGGAACTCCACATGGACACGGTGACGGGGCTCTGTGGTTCCGGCCCCGCCTTCATCTACCTCATCGTGGAGGCCCTGGCGGATGGTGCGGTGATGCGCGGTCTGCCCCGGGCCCTGGCCACGGAAATGGCCGCCCAGGTCACCATGGGCGCCGCGGGCATGGTGCTCCAGTCCGGGCGTCATCCCGCCGCCCTGAAGGACGATGTCACCACCCCCGCGGGATGCACCATCGCCGGCATCCTGGCCCTAGAGGACGGGCGCATCCGCTCCGTTCTGGCCCGAGGCCTGGAAACCGCCGCCCGGGTGGCCGGTGAACTGAACGGCCACTGCACCCCCGGACCGCTCCGAGGTGGCCTGGATGCGGCCCATGGGGCCAAGACCTGAGCAGGCGTTCAGAGTCACCACGCCCACATTGATGATCCGATAAGGAAAATATTTGTTGACAAGATCATTTTAGAGCCCAAAGTAGTCAACATGTTGTTGGCTTCCTACACCCCCTTCCCTACCGTGGCGTTTAGCGCCCGGCAGCGGGAGACTGCGGAAGTCAAAGTCCTGTTCCTGGTGGTGGTACTGCTGGTCGTGGCCATTATTCGCCACGGGGCGGGGGCACCCTAGACACACCGAGATCAAGCCACCCGCCCCGCACTCCCACAAGGATGCGGGGCTTTTCTTATACCCACCCACGGAGACCCCACCACACCCCCCAGGCTGAATCGGTTGAGATGCATTTTCTCAACTTATCGATCCATGACCGGATCGATCCAGCCAGGCTGCCTTCGGCATAGCTAAAACTATCCTACGAACTCACCATCCCAAAGCCTAGCAAGGCCTTGGCATCGCCCTATCGAGGCAATATGCAACTCACTGGAGCACAAATCATCTGGGAATGCCTTCAGCGGGAGGGCGTCACCACCGTGTTCGGCTACCCCGGTGGGGCCATCCTCCCGGCCTACGATGCCCTCCTGGAAACGCCCATCCACCACGTCCTCGTCCGCCACGAGCAGGCCGCCGCCCACATGGCCGATGGCTACGCCCGGGCCACGGGCAGGGTTGGCGTGGTGGTGGCCACCTCCGGCCCCGGCGCCACCAACCTCGTCACGGGCCTCGCCACCGCCATGCTGGACTCCAGTGCCGT
>CAZPUI010001002.1:0-1940 GCA_964589695.1 uncultured Solibacteraceae bacterium
GTCCACGTACGATGACGGAAGGCTGGGGTGCAGATGCCATGGGTGCCTCCGGGATGGGTGAAGCCCAGTCTAGGAGCGGCGCTGAGCCTTCGCCAGCCCCGCCAGGGCGGTGGGGTCCCCGGGGCTGAGGGCGAGGGCCGCCTTGAAGGCCCCCGCGGCCAGGGCCAGGGCGGCGGCGTCGTCCTTGCCCTGGCGGGCCAGGTGCGCCGCCCGGGCCAGGTGGACCTCCCCCAGGTAGCAGTGGCGGTGCCGGGCTGGCTGGATGGCCAGGGACTTCGAGAAGTGGTCCGCAGCCCGCCCCAGGGAAGGCAGGGGGTCCAGGCCATGGTCTCCTTCCCAGGTTCCTTTGGTGCGGTAGCAGCCCCCCAGGATGGCATGGAGGTCCCGGGCCAGGCTGGGATCCCCCAGGGCCCTCAGGTTGGCGTCGATGGCCTGGTCCAGGGTGCGTCGGGGATCGAGTCCATGGCGAGCCTCCCAGTTTGCCAGGGTGCCCAGGGCCCAGCCCATGAGGAGGTGGGGCGGGGTCCCTTCGGGCTTCAGGGCCAGGGTCCGCCGGGCGGCGCCCAGGGAGGCCTCCACCGCCGCCCGGGGGTCCTGGCCCGAGGCCTGAAGGAATTCGGCCCAGTGGGCCCAGGTCTCGGCCTCCAGGGTGTGGGTGGCCTCCAGCCCGGGGTGGACGGCCAGGGCAGCCTCCACCCCGGCGAGGGTGGCCTCCACGTCGTCCCAGGTCAGGCGGCCTTCCATCTTCCGCAGCACCATGCGGGCCGCCGCCAGGTCCGCCAAGGCACGGTGGATCTCCGGCGCGCTGCGGGCGATGACCTTGGCGGCCTGGAGCCGGGCTTCGGCACGGTCGAAGTCCGCCTCCGCCTCCCGGAACCGCTCCCGAGCCCGGGCCTCCATGGCCCGGCCCAGGTACACGTCCGCTTCCAGGAGGCAGGTCTCGAAGAGCCACGGGGTGGCCTGTCGGGCCTCCGCGGCCTTGGCCAGGGCAAGGTCCCCCTGGTCCTGGAGCAGGGCCAGCAGGCCTTCCAGATAGGGACTGCTGCCCGTGGATGTCCTCACTTGCCTCAGGTAGGCCATGGCGGGTTGCCGGAAGGTGGGATCCAGGGTTCGCTTCCGCGCCTCCAGCAGAGGTCCCCCAAGGCCGGCGATGCCCTTCTGGTAGCGCCGCGCCAGGACCAAACCCAAGGCTTGGGCCACCTCTGGGGCCTGGTAGCCCTCCCTCAGGGCGGCTTCCAGCTCCCGCTGGGCCGCTTCCAGCTCCCCCAGGAAAAGGTGGGCACGCCCCAGGGCATGGTGCCGCGGCGCCTCGGCCCAGGCGTCCAGGGTGCCTCCCTCCTGTCGCAGCGCCTCCATCCGAGCCCGGGCCGCAGCCAGGCGGGGTCGGACATCATGGGCCGGCAGGCTGAAGGCCAGGCGGAGGTCGTGCTCCAGCTCCTGGGCCCCCCGGCTGAATTGCTGGGCGAGGCGGGCCTGGGCCTGCATCCGAAAGCGCTGGCGCGCGGCATAGGTGGCGCTTCCCACGATGGTCAGACCGGACAGGACCAGGGCCGCGGTGAGCAGCCGGTGCTTCCGCACCCGGACCCCGAGGCGGTAGGCCCACCCCGCCTGGCGCGCCAGGATGGGTTCTCCGTCCAGGTAGCGCCCCAGATCCTCCCCCAGGGCCCGTGCGGAATCGTAGCGGCGGGCAGGCTCCTTCTCCATGGCCTTAAGGACGATGGTTTCCAGGTCCACAGGCAGCTGGGGCTCGCGTTTCCGGAGGGGAAGGGGCGTCTCGTCCAGGACCTGGCGCAGGACGTCCAGGGAACTCGCCCCCGAGAAGGGGGGATGGCCGCCCAGGAGCTGGTAGAGGGTGGCCCCCAGGGCGTACACATCGGATCGACGGTCCAGGCCCGCCCCCCGGGCCTGCTCCGGGCTCATGTAGGCCGGGGTGCCCATCC
>CAZPUI010001003.1:0-1937 GCA_964589695.1 uncultured Solibacteraceae bacterium
TGGGATGGGCCGAGGAGGGGAAGCCCTCGAAGTGGAACTTCATGTCCTCGTGGATCATCTGGTACTTCGTCAGGAGGCCCGAGAACTGCGCCCGCTCGGCCTCCGTGGGCAGCTTCCCGAAGATGATCAGGTAGGCGGCCTGGATGAAGGTGCTGCCCAGGGCCATCTCCTCGATGGGAATGCCCCGGTAGCGCAGGATGCCCCGATCGCCATCGATGAAGGTGATGTGGCTCTGGCAACTGCCGGTGTTGCCGTAGGAATCATCCAGGGTGATGTAGCCCGTCTGGGCCCGAAGGTGGCTGATGTCGATGGCCTTCTCACCCTCCGTCCCTTCAATGATCGGGTATTCGTAGACCTTGCCTTCCAGCTCGAGTTTGGCGGTGCGGGTCATGGGAGCCTCCTTGGATTTGGGTGGTGCTGAGAAGGACGCGTGGGATCCAGACTCGGCATTGAGGGCCGACCCTGCCTTGAACCAGGACAACTGGTGGCGTGTGAGGGTGTGGACGGTCTGGAGGGTGACTTCAGACCCATCGGCCTTGTGGAGCACCACCTTGACCGGGACACCGGGGGCCAGCTGGTTCAGGTCCAGGATGCTGATGTGGTCATCCTGGTCCACCAGGGCCCAATCCGCGGGATTGGCAAAGGTCAGGGGCAGGAGGCCCTGCTTCTTGAGGTTGGTCTCATGGATGCGGGCGAAGCTGCGGGCGATCACGGCCCGGACCCCCAGGTACCGGGGACACATGGCGGCGTGCTCCCGGCTGGAGCCCTCCCCGTAGTTCTCGTCTCCCACCACCACCGATCCCAGGCCCTGGGCCTTGTAGCGTCGGGCAATCTGGCTGAAGGTCAGGCCACCTTCACCCGTGGTGATGTCCACCCCTTTGCCCGCTTCCCCGGTGAAGGCGTTGAGGGCTCCCAGGAACATGTTGTCGCTGATGCGGTCCAGATGCCCCCGGAAGCGCAGCCACTTGCCCGCCGGACTGATGTGGTCCGTGGTGGTCTTGCCCTTGGTTTTGACCAGCAGGGGCAGCCTGCGGAAATCCTGGCCATCCCAGGGCTGGAAGGGCTGGAGGAGGGCGATGCGCTCGCTGGCGGGGTCCACCTCCACCGACAACCCGGTTCCATCCTCCGCAGGGGCCACGTAGCCGGACGCGCCTCCCATGAACCCGCCTTCGGGCAATTCCAGGCCCTCGGGGGGGGCGAAGCGGAAGGTCCGGCCCTCGGGGCCCTCCAGGGCATCCGTGAGGGGGTTCCAGTCCAGGCGACCGGAGAAGGCATAGGCCATCACCAGTTCCGGGCCCGCCAGGAAGCTGTGGGTCTCCATGACCCCATCGTTCCGTCCCGGGAAGTTGCGATTGAAGGTGCTGATGATGCTTTCGGCCCGGCCCGCCACGGCATCGGTCCGATGCCACTGGCCGATGCAGGGGCCGCAGGCATTGGTGAGGACCGTGGCACCCATGGCGCGGAAGGTGTCCAGGAGGCCATCCCGCTGGATGGTTTCAAAGACCCGCTCGGACCCAGGGCTGATGAAGAGGGGGACCTTGGGGCTGAGGCCCGCCTCCAGGGCCTGGCGCGCCAGGCTGGCGGCCCGGGAGAGGTCCTCGTAGCTGCTGTTGGTGCAGCTTCCGATGAGGCAAGCCCTCAGCTCCAGGGGGTAGCCCTTCTCGAAGGCATCCGCCCCCATGAGGGAGACACCGCGGGTGAGGTCCGGCGTGTGGGGGCCCACCACCTGGGGCTCCAGGGTGGAGAGGTCGATCTCCACCACTTCGTCGAAGTAGGTCGCGGGATCCGCCAACACCTCGGGGTCGGCGCGCAGCAGCCCCCCATGCGCCCCCGCCAGGTCCGCCAGGTCCGCCGGATCCGTTCGGCGGAGGTAGGCCGCCATTCGGGCCTCGAAGGGGAACCTGCGGCGAGGTGAGCCGAGAGCCCGCCCCCTGTGG
>CAZPUI010001004.1:0-1933 GCA_964589695.1 uncultured Solibacteraceae bacterium
GGCTGAAGGTGAGGGTGTTGGACACCAGGGTATTGAGCCGGGCCACCCCCTCCTTGATGCGCTCGGCCAGGTCCAGTTGGGGCGGACTCTCCTTCAGGTCGTCCGCCAGCATGCCCGCGAAGAGGCTCAGGCTGCCCAGGGGGTTGCGGATCTCGTGGGCCAGTTCGGCGGCCATGAGCCCCATGGCCCGCAGGCGCTCCTCCCGGGTGGCCTGCTGGGCCCTTAGGTGGGCCTCGGTCACGTCCCTGAGGGTGATGACCTGCCCGGCCTCCGTGGGGCGGTTCTCCTGCTCGAAGTAGCGCTCGGTGCCATCGGCCGCCCGGAATTGCCGAAGGCCCACGGGCGCTCCGCACGCCCAGGGGGGCGGACCGTCCAGGAAAGCACCCCCCATGCCTTCGGCACGATTGGTGAAACGCAACTCCCCGTGGTCCCCCAGGACCCACATGGCGAAGGGCACGGTCTCCAGCACCGTCTCCAGCTCGTTCTGGAGGCGGGCCAGCTGGCCCTGCAGGGCCTCGTACTGGAGACGCAGGGTCTCGGAGGCCGTGGTGAACGCGGCAAAGGCCTCCAGAAGCTGTTGGGGTTCCGTGTGGGGGGTCATGGTTTTAGTGTCGCTCGTTCAGAAGGGCCTGCAGGGCATCCCGATCCGCGCCCTTGGGCTCGGCCTGGACCACCTGCTGCAGGGTTTGGCGGGCTTCGGGGGTACCGATGGCCAGCAGGGCCCGACCCGCCGCCACGCGCAGGGGCAGGGGTTCGGCGCTGGTGAAGATGCGCCCCCGGCGCTGCATGAACTCGCCCAAGGGGGCAATGGCTTCCGTTTGGCCACTGCGGCCGATGACCTCCAAGGCCTTGAGGCGGAGCCGCTCCTGGGCCTGGGGCTGGCGCACCATGTCCATCAGCAGCGCCGTGGCCTTGGTGGCGTGGAGCTGTTCCAGGGCGTAAAGCACCTCCATCTGGGTGTCGGGATCGGTGGTGGGCAGGAGGTCCATGAGGGGCGGCTCGGCGGCGGGTCCCCCGAGCTTCCACATGGCCCGCACGGCGGCATGGCGCACCCGGTGATCCTGGGCCCGCAGGCAGCGGGTGATGTCCTTCAGGAAGCCCGCGTGGCCAAGCTCCGCCAGCAGGTTCAGGGTGTTGCGCACCACGTACCAGGTGGGACTGGCCAGGTTCTGGTGGAGGGCGGGCAGGGCGTCCTTGCCCATGCTCCGGATGGCCTCCAGCAGGCGCCCCCGGCGGCGCCGGTCCGGCTCGTCGCTGAGGGCCTGGACCAGGAGGCCGGCACCTTGGCCACCCAGGAACTCGAAGTAGGGCATGGCCTCGGCGAGCCATTTGTCGGGATCCGAGGCCAGGAGCCGCTCCAGGGCCGTGTCTACGGCCTCGGTGTGGGTGAAGCGTCCCTTGAGGCGCTCCAGGGCCTGGGTCCGCCACTCCTGGGCATCCTCCAGGAAGGCCAGGAGGCCCCAAAGCTCCTGGTACAGGGCCAAGGCAGCCTCCAGGTCCTTGCGGTGGAGGAGGGCCTGGAAGACCCCTCCCATGGCTTCGGTGGTGGAGCGATGCACATGGAGCACGGACTCCCAACCGAAGTGGCCCTTGAGCCCATCGATCATGGGGCCTTCGGCCTCCATGGGAAGGCCCGGCTCCACCATCCAGTGGGAAACCCCCGCCAGGGTCTGGGCGGCGGCATCCCGCCGGAGGGAGTCTTCATCCGTGAGCCCCTCCAGCACCCGGTCCAGGACCTTCAGGAAGGCCTCGGTCTGGCCCTTGTCCAGGAGCTCCTTCAGGAAGGCCAGGCGCTGCTCCGGGGAGAGGTCCCACAGTTCCTTCTCCTCCAAGGCCCTGCGCAGCTTGGTCTCCGTGGGCTGGCCATCCCACTCCACCTGCTTCAGCAGGTCCTCCACATGCTTCAGGTCCAGGCCCTTTTCCATCAAGCGCG
>CAZPUI010001005.1:0-1929 GCA_964589695.1 uncultured Solibacteraceae bacterium
CCCACGACGTTGATGATGCGCCCCAGGGTGGGGCTGCCCACGGGCACCATGATGGGACCTCCGGTATCGAGGACCTCCTGACCACGCACGAGGCCGTCCGAGGGCTGCATGGAGACCGTGCGGACGCGGTTTTCACCCAGGTGCTGCTGGACTTCCAAGGTGACCGTGGTGGTCTTCCCGTTTGCATCCGTGAGCTGGGTGGTCAGGGCCTGGTAGATTTCCGGCAATTCGTGGTCGAAGGCCACGTCCACGGCGGGACCCACGATGGCGATGATGCGACCTTTGTTCGGTTCTGACATGGGGACCTCGAACGTCAAATGGGTTGGGCTAGGCGTTGGCGCCGGAGACCACTTCAATGATCTGGTTGGTGATGGTGGCCTGGCGGACCTTGTTCATGTGCAGGGTGAGCTTATCAATCATTTCGCCCGCGTTGCTGGTGGCCTTGTCCATGGAGGCCATGCGCGCACCGTGTTCAGAGGCGGAGGATTCCAGCAGGCAGTGCAGCAGTTCGGTTTCAAGGAACTTGGGCAGGATGGCTTCCAAGACCGTGGTGGGATCGGGCTCCAACTTGTGGGGCACACCCGCGGCCTGCTGGGATTCGGCATCAAGGGTGATGGGGAACAAGCGCTGGGCGCTGGCCACCTGACTCATGGGGCTGTGGAAGTAGTTGTACACCACGTAGAAGGCATCAATGCTGCCCTCCTTGTACTGACGGAGCGCATCCTGAGCAATTTCTGCGGAAGCCGCAAGGAGGGAGGGGAGCGGGAGTCCGGTGCGCTCCGACTGACCCTTTAGCCGATGCTTCCGGGCCCAGTCGACGGATCGCTTGCCCACCAAGTCGAGGTGGACGAGTTCCGCGGAGGTGCTTGCAAGGAAGGTGTGCATGGCCTTGAGTACATTGGCATTGAAGCCACCACAGAGGCCCTTGTCCGAGGCAATGAGGAGTACCCGAATGCGCGCTTCCTCCCGCGGGCTCAGGAAAGCGGTTACCAAGGGGCTGTCGGTTTCCGGGGGTTGTTCCCGCAATTGACCCACCACCAGGCTGGTCAGTTGGGTGAGGCGGGTGGCATAGGGGCGGAGGGCCAGCAGGCGCTCCTGGGCCTTGCGAAGCTTGACCGCAGAGATCATCTTCATGGCCTTGGTGACCTGCTGGGTGTTCTTCACCGACCGGATGCGGCGGCGAATGTCCTGGAGGCCCGCCATGGCTTAGACCCCCGCGGACTGGGTGAGGGCAGCGGCAAAGGACTGCTTGAAGGCCTCCACCTGGGGCTTGAGCTGGGCTTCGGTATCGGCGTTCATGACCTTCGCTTCCCGAAGGGTCCGGAGGAGCTCGGGACAGTTCACGTCGAGGTATCCGAGGAGCTGCTTCTCGAAGGCAAGCACGGACTTCACGGGTAGGTCGTCCAGGAAACCGTTGATGGCAGTCCAGATGATGATGACCTGCTTTTCCACAGGCATGGGCTGGTACTGGCCCTGCTTGAGCATTTCCACCAGGCGCTGACCACGGTTGAGCTGGGCCAAGGTGGCCTTGTCCAAGTCGGAGCCGAACTGGGAGAAGGCGGCGAGCTCACGGTACTGGGCCAATTCGAGCTTGATGCCCCCGGAGACCTGCTTCATGGCCTTGACCTGGGCGGCGCCACCCACGCGGCTCACACTGATGCCCACGTTGAGGGCGGGTCGGACCCCCGCATTGAAAAGGTCCGCTTCCAGGAAGATCTGGCCATCGGTGATGGAGATGACGTTGGTGGGGATGTAGGCCGAAACGTCGCCGGCCTGAGTCTCGATGATGGGCAGGGCTGTGAGGCTACCGGCCCCCCGGGCATCGCTCAGCTTGGAGGAGCGTTCCAGGAGGCGACTGTGGAGGTAGAACACATCACCCGGGTAGGCTTCGCGGCCGGGAGGACGTCGCACCAGTAGGGAAATTTCGCG
>CAZPUI010001006.1:0-1929 GCA_964589695.1 uncultured Solibacteraceae bacterium
GTCGGGTTCATGGCGGGGCAGGGGGGGGGGCGCATCATTCATATTTCATCCTGCTACAGCCTTGTGGGCCGCCCCGGCCGAGCCGCCTACACCTCCTCCAAGGCGGGCTTGAATGGCCTCGCCGTGGCCATGGCGGTGGAGCTCGGTCCCCGGAACATCCTGGTGAATGCCGTCTGCCCCGGTTTCGTGGAGACCGACCTCACGCACCAGAACAACTCCCCCGAACAGATCCAGGTTTTGGCCGGGATGACCTCCCTGAAGCGCCTGGCCCAACCCAAGGAAATTGCAGAGTTGGTGTACTTCCTCGGGAGTCCTGCCAACACCTTCATCACGGGACAGGCCATCCTCATCGATGGCGGGTTCACCTGCCAGTAGGGGCGCCTCCATGGTTCCTGAGCACATTCCCATCCAGTCGGCCCAAGGGGGCTATGTCGTCGAGTTCTACGCGCGGATCTCCGAGGTGGTGGCCCAGCTCTCCACCCTTCCCCAGCGCTTTGTGGTGGTGGACCAGCGCGTGGCAGAGCTGCACCGGGAGGCGCTGGAGCCCCTGCTGGCGCAGGGGCCATGGATGCTGCTGGAGGCCGATGAGTAACAGAAGACCCTGCATGGCGTGGGGCGCGTGGCGACCTGGCTGCAGTCCATGCAGGCCACCCGCCAGGCGGTGGTCGTGGCCATCGGGGGTGGCATCATCCAGGACATCGTCTCCTTCACGACCCACGTCTACTACCGTGGGATCTCATGGATCTTCGTCCCCACCACCCTCCTGAGCATGAGTGACAGTTGCATTGGGGCCAAATGCTGCCTCAACCACGAGGGATTCAAGAACCAGCTCGGGGTTTTTTGGGCCGCCCAACGGGTGCTCCTGACGCCGGAGTTCCTGAGGACCCTGGGGGACCCGGAGGTCGCGTCGGGGTACGGCGAAATCCTGAAACTTCACCTCACGGATTCCATGGCGTCCTTCCGGAGCCTGGGCCGGGTGCTCGCCGAGGGAGGCCTGCGTAACCCCAGCCTCTTGGATCTCCTGCACCGGAGTCTGTGGGTCAAGAAGGGCATCATCGAGATCGACGAGTACGAAAAGGATCTGCGGCGGATCCTGAACTATGGGCACACCTTCGGTCATGCCTTGGAAAAACTCACGGAGCATGCGGTTCCCCACGGCCTCGCCGTGGCCTGGGGGCTCGACCTCATCAACTTCCTGGCCTGGAAGCGGGGCGCGTTGGGAGAGGCGGCCTTCCTGGAGATCCATGCGTTCGTGACGACCTGGCTCCATTGCGGCCCCCTGGAAGGGCTTGATGCAGGCGACCTCATTGCCGCGGCCCGCCGCGACAAGAAGGTGTTGGATGGCCAGCTCGTACTGGCCATGTTGCATGAAGAGGGCGGCCTGAAGATCGTGCGGGTTGCCTTTGATGGCGCACTGGAGCAAGCCATCGCCTCCTTCCTGGCGTTTTGGCGCGGAAGGTGTGATCTGGACGCATGCCGCGCCGGATTCCCGGCCCTGACCCCTTCGACCCCTCAGGCCCAGGGACTCGCACCGGAGGTTGGATGATCAAGGTCAGCGACTACCTCGCCCAGCGGCTCCACGAGCTTGGTGTGCGGCATGTCTTCATGGTGACGGGCGGGGGAGCCATGCACCTGAATGACAGCTTCGCCCGGGTGGTGCCCTTCCAGGTGGTCTTCCACCACCATGAGCAGGCCTGCGCCATCGCCGCCGAAGGTCTCTACCGAGCCACCGAAAAGATCGGGGTCGTCAATGTGACCACAGGCCCCGGTGGGCTCAATACCTTGACGGGCCTCCTGGGGCAGTGGACGGATAGCATTCCGGCCATCTACGTCTCGGGCCAGGTGAAGCAGAGCACCACCCTGGATGCCTGCCGTCACTTGCCGCTCCGGCAATTGGGGGACCAGGAGGTGGACATCCTGCCCGTGGTC
>CAZPUI010001007.1:0-1924 GCA_964589695.1 uncultured Solibacteraceae bacterium
CTGCTGGATGCCCGGACCATCTACCACGTGAATCCCACCGGGCGCTTCGTCATCGGCGGGCCCCAGGGAGATGCAGGCCTCACGGGCCGCAAGATCATCGTGGACACCTATGGTGGCTGGGCACGACATGGGGGCGGCGCCTTCTCCGGCAAGGACCCCAGCAAGGTGGACCGCAGTGCCGCCTACATGGGCCGCTACATCGCCAAGAACGTGGTGGCCGCGGGGCTGGCGGACAAGTGCGAGATCCAGCTGGCCTACGCCATCGGCGTGGCGGAGCCCGTGAGCATCCTGGTGGACACCTTTGGGACCGGCAAGCTTTCGGATGCGGCCCTTTCGCGGGCCGTGCGGGATGTCTTCAGCTGCACCCCACGGGCCATGATCGAGGCCCTGGACCTGCGCAAACCCATCTACCGCCCCACGGCCAGTTATGGCCATTTCGGTCGCCCCGAGTTCCCCTGGGAGCGCACGGACCGGGTGGAAGCCCTGAAGGCCGCCGCGCGTTAGCCTAGAGGTACCGCTTCAGCTCCTCGCCCCGGAAGGCGTGGGCCATGGCGGTTTCCGCCGTGATGCGTCCCTGGCGGACCAGCTCCGCCAGGGATTGCTCCATGGTGAGCATGCCCTCCAGGCGACCCGTGGAGATGGCGGTGTAGAGCATGTGGTCATCACCCTTCCGAATGTTGTGGCGGATGGGTGAGCTGGCCATGAGGATTTCCACCGCCGGCCAGCGCCCCTGACCATCGGCCCGGGGCACCAGCTGCTGGGCCACGATGGCCAGGAGCGCCAGGGAGAGCTGCTGGCGCATCTGGGGCTGATTGGCCAGGGGAAAGGAATCCAGGATGCGGGACACGCACTGGGACGCGTCGTTGGTGTGCAGGGTGGAGAAGACCAGGTGACCCGTCTCCGCCGCCGTGAGCACCGTGGCGATGGTTTCCGCATCCCGCATCTCCCACACCAGAATGACATCGGGGGTCTGGCGCATGAGGCTCCGCACGGAGCCGGCGAAGTCCCGGGCATCCCGCCCCACCTCGATCTGCTCCACGTAGGAGGCGCCATGGGCGTGGACGTATTCCACGGGATCCTCGATGGTGACGATGTGGTCCCGACGGGTCTGGTTGATCAGGTCGATGAGGGTGGCCAGGGTGGAACTCTTGCCGCTGCCCGTGGCTCCTGTGACCAGCACCAGTCCCTGTCGCGCCTCGGCGAGGCGCCGCAATTGGGCCGGAAGGTGGAGACTCTCCAGGGAAGGAATACGGCTCGGCAGGACCCGGATGCTTCCCGCAAGGCTGCCCCGCTGGTGGTGGAGGTTCACCCGGAAGCGGCCCAGTACCGCCCGGGAGACGCAGAAATCAAGGGCCAAGTCCCGCTGGAGGTCCTGGGCCTGGCGCGGGGTGAGCAGGGGCAGGAGCAGCGCGCGGGTGTCCTCCTCGTCGAGCACCTCCCCCAGGCAGGGCTGAAGCTTGCCGCCGATGCGCAACACCGGAGGAGCCCCTGCCAGGAGCAGCAGGTCCGAGGCTTCCCGCCTCACCGCTTGCCCCAGCAGGTCCTCCAGGGATCCCGAGGTCGACGGGGTCAAAACCTGGCCACCCTCGGGGGCGGTGCGGTTCAGTTGGGCCACGATCTGGCCCAGGTCCTGCTCCATCTCCTTCATGGTCACGCTCCTGGCTCGCCTGCGGGGACAGGGATGGTTCCAGGGGCGGCCATGTTCCCGGGGGGCGTGGCTTGAACCCTCACTCGGTGATGGGGCTCGCCAAGCGGTCCACAAGGTCCCAGACCTTGTGGCAGTCCTCACAGGCCATGGGGGGCTCGCCGCAGGGGAAGCCTTCCACCCCCATGCCCAGGCAGCGGGGTTCCTTCACGTGGTGGGCGAAGGAGGCCAGGATCCTGAGCATGGTCGCCTGGGCCTCAACCTCGGGAAGGGCTCGGA
>CAZPUI010001008.1:0-1918 GCA_964589695.1 uncultured Solibacteraceae bacterium
CGTGGAGCATGGCCGGGGAGCCCCCCACCAGGGGTGGCGGCATGGCCACGGTGTCCAGGCTTTCCCGCAACCGGCGGTTCTCGGCCATGAGGGAGCGGTGCTCCGCCGCGCGTTTCACCAGGAGGCTGAGGTCATCCGGGTCGAAGGGCTTGGTGATGTAGTCGTAGGCCCCGGTCTTCATGGCCTGGAGGGCCGTGTCCACGGAGGCATAGGCCGTCATGATGATCACCGTGAGCTCTGGATCCGCAGCCACCAGCCTTGCCTGCAGCTCCAGCCCATCCATGCCAGGCATCTTGATGTCCAGCAGGGCGATGTCGTAGCGCCCTGGCTCACACAACCGCAGGGCCTCCTTGGCGCTGGCGGCGATCTCCACCCCATGACCATCCTGGCGGAACCAGGCCCCGAGGCTGTCCCGCACGATGGCCTCATCGTCCACCACCAGGATGCGAAGGGTTTGGGTCATGGTGTGTCCTCATGGGCGGGGGCGGAAGCGGGGGTCGTGGGCAGGAGGATGCGGAAGAGGCTGCCCTGGCCGGGGGTCGAATCCACCTCGATCTGGCCACCATGGCGTTGAACGATGCCATAGCAGACGGCCAGGCCGAGGCCCACGCCCTTCCCCGCCTCCTTGGTGGTGAAGAAGGGTTCGAAGATCCGGGCCCTGTCCTCGGTGGGAATGCCCATGCCCGTATCCTTCACCCAGAGGACCACCCAGCCTTCCTCGCCAGGTCGCGCCCCCAGGGTCACCCGCCCCTCACTATGGGTGGCATCCAGGGCATTCATGCACAGGGCCAGGACGAGCTGCTCCACCTGGGAGGGGTCACAGTAGGCCCGCACCGGGTCCGGGGGACCTTCCAGCTCCAGGGCCACCCCCTTGATCTCCGCCGGATGGTCCAGGAGTCGCAGGCAGCGTTCCAGCACGGGACGCAGGTCCACCTCCGTGAAATGCGGCAGGGAGGCCCGACTGAAGAGGAGGAGGTCCCGCACGATATCGCCGCAGCGCCCCGCCTCGTGGTCGATCATTTCCAGGGCCTTCTCCCGCTCGGCCCGAGCCGCAGGCGCTTCGGGAACGGCTTGACGTCGGAGCATGCGGGCAAAGGTGCGGATGCCCGCCAGTGGGTTGTTGATCTCGTGGGCCACGGTGGCCGCCAGCTTGCCCAGGGAGGCCATCTTCTCCACCACCAGCATGCGCTCGTGGGTGGTCCTCAGCTCCTGGGTCTTTTCCTCCACCCGCGCCTCCAGGGTCTGGTTCCAGGCCTGGAGTTCCCGGCGGGAGCGGTCCAACTCCTCCACCAGCCGGTTCCAATTCTCCGCCAGTCGCCCCATCTCGTCCCTGGAAACCACATTCATGCGCGTGCTCAGGTCCCCCGTGGCCACCCGTTCCACGGCCTCCCCCATGCGACGCACGGGGCGCAGCACATGAAACCAGAGCAAGGCGCCCGTGAGCAGCACCACGGCCGCCACGGTGATGGCCAGGCCCTTGGCCATCTGCCACTCGGAGGCCAGGATGGCCTCGTCCACTTGGCGGGTGGAGAGCTGCACATCCAGAACCCCCAGGACCTGCTGGCTCGCGGGATGGACATGGCAGACCGTGCACGCGACCTCATTGTGAATGGGGGCAATGACCGCCAGGATCTGCTGGCCCCGGGCATCCCTGAAGGTGCGCATCCGGTCCCGCCCTTCGAGCCGGGCCAGGGGCTGACCGCCCTGGTGACAGGCCACGCACTGCTCGGCGTCCATGTTCACCAGGCGCCCCACTTCCCCGGCTTCCGTGGAGGTGCGGATCCGGCCTTCCTTGTTGAAGACCCGGATCCGCACCACCCCGTTCTGGGACCCGATGTTCTCGATCATGCGATGCAGTCCATCGGCATCGTTCCGTAGCATGGCATCCCGGGTGGAGGCCCGGATGGTCTCCGCCACC
>CAZPUI010001009.1:0-1917 GCA_964589695.1 uncultured Solibacteraceae bacterium
GGCCGGGAGGTCCACCTGGCCCCCAGCGGTCTTCCCCAGCAGCTCCAGAGTTTCTTCACCCCCGAACTGACCGCCATCGGGAAGAAAGGCCGGGACCTGCTGGCAGGCCCCATCACCTTCGGGGCCCCAGGGCAGTCCTGGAAGCCGGGTCCCCTCCGCTGGATCCGCCAGGACCCCACCACCGCCGTCTGGCAGACCCAGAATCAGGGCGAGGCCATGACCCTGGACACCCGTTGCACCCTGGAATTCGACGGCAACCTGGAATTCCAGGTGCGGGTCACCGCCAGACACAAGGTGGCCGTCCCGGACCTGGCCCTGGAGATCCCCCTGAAGCGGGAGGCTGCCACCTACCTCCTGGGGCTGGGCCAGAAGGGCGGCCTCCGTCCCAGCGCGTTCAACTGGACATGGGATGTCAAGAACAAGAACCAGGACGCCCTGTGGGTGGGGGATGTGAATGCGGGACTCCAGCTCACCCTGAAGGACGATCGATACCGGCGCCCCCTCAACACCAACTTCTACCTGCAGCAGCCCCTGATGGAACCCGCCTCCTGGGGCAACGGGGGCCGGGGTGGTGTGCAGGTGCGGGAGGCGGGCGACACCGTGGTGCTGCGGGCCTTCAGTGGGCCCCGCACCCTGGAGGCCGGGGAGGTCCAGCACTTCCACTTCCGGCTCCTGCTGACGCCCTTCAAGCCCATCACCCCCCAGGTCCACTTCCGGGAGCGCTACTACCACCAATTCCGGCCCATTGCCGACATCCAGGCCGCAGGAGCCACGGTGGTGAACGTGCACCATGGGACGGCCATCAACCCCTACATCAACTACCCCTTCTTCCGCCCGGCGGACATGCTGGCCTACGCCGACCAGGCCCACGCCGCCGGCATGACCTTCAAGATCTACTACACCGTGCGGGAACTGGCGAACCGCGCCCCGGAGGTTCCGGCCCTGCGCAGCCTGGCCCACGAGGTCTTCAGTCCGGGTCCCGGCGGGGGTGTGCCCTGGCTCCAGGAACATCTGGGGGAGGACTACATCGCCGCCTGGTACGTGCCAGAAGAGCAGGATGCCGCCATCGTCACCAGTGGCGTCTCCCGCTGGCACAACTTCTATGTGGAAGGTCTGGACTGGCTGGCCCGGAACGCCGGGGTGGATGGACTGTACCTGGATGATGTGGCCTTCGACCGCACCACCATGAAGCGGGTGCGCCGGGTCCTGGAGGCCCACCGCCCCGCCCCCCGCATCGACCTCCACAGCGCCAACCAGTACAACAAGAGCGATGGCTTCGCCAGCAGCACCAATCTGTATCTGGAACACTTCCCGTACCTGGACCGTCTGTGGTTCGGCGAGTATTTCGACTACGAAGGCAGCGACCCGTTCTACTGGCTCACGGAGATCAGCGGCATCCCCTACGGGCTCATGGGGGAGATGCTCCAGGACGGGGGCAACCCCTGGCGGGGCATGGTGTTCGGCATGACCAGTCGCCTGCCCTGGAGCGGAGACCCAGGCAGCCTGTGGGCCTTCTGGGACCGGGAGCGGTTGCCCGAGCGCCGCATGGTGGGCTGGTGGAGTCCCACTTGCCCTGTCCGGACGGATCACCCCAAGGTGCTGGTCACCGCCTACCAGGGGCCCGGAACCTGCATTCTCGCCCTGGCCAGTTGGGCTGACACGGATGCGTCGGTGCGTTTGAGCCTCGATTGGCGGGCCCTGGGGATCAACCCCGAGGGCGCCCAGCTCACCGCCCCAACAATCCCGGGATTCCAGGAGGGACAGACCTTTAATCTGAAGGACGCCATTCCCGTTCCCAAGGGCAAGGGCTGGCTATTGGTACTGAAGGGTGCCCCCAGCCCAGTCAAATGAGGCTGGACACGCCCTGCCCTACCGCCGCTTGGTGACTGCCACTTCGTACTGGTGGGAACCGGCAAT
>CAZPUI010001010.1:0-1917 GCA_964589695.1 uncultured Solibacteraceae bacterium
CGCGCCCAGGGGGCGGGAAACCTGGACCTTCAAGCCTGGTTGCGGGGCCAGGCCAAGTCCCTCCTCTGGTTATCCAGCATCTTCGGGGCGGCCACCGGTGTTGGCATCTGGGTGGCCATCGGCCTCGTGAACCCCACGGCGACCCAGCACCTCATCCGGGCCTTTGTGATGGCCTGGGCCATCGAGTGGCTGATGTTCGCGGGTGAGATGGCCACCCTTATCGTCCTGGTCCGGGCCTATGACCGCCTGAACCCCCGCCAGCGCCTGGTTCTCTACTGGCTCTACGCCCTGTGCGCGTGGCTGAGCCTGGTCGTCATCAACGGCATCGTCACCTTCATGCTGAGCCCAGGGAAGGGGTGGACCACCACACACCTCATGTGGGACGGCTTCTTCAATGCCACCTACCTCCCGAGCCTGCTGTTGCGCACGTTCGTGGCGCTGGCCCTGGGGGGCCTGTGGGCCCTGGCCGCGGGTAGCACCGGGCACGCAGCACTGAAGCCGCGCATCCTCAAACCCGCGGCCCTGTTCACCCTCGCCGGGGTGCTGCTGGCGGTTCCGGCGGGCTGGTTCTACTTCCAGAGCTTCCCGCCCGCGGCAAGGGACCTGGTGCTGGGGAACCTCAAGGGTGCCACAGGCCTGGCTCAGGGGTTTCGCTGGGCCCTCTGGGGTCTGGGGGCTTTTCTGGTACCCGCCCTCCTGGCCCTGTGGGCGGTCTTCGCTCCCCGGCCGTTTCGGCGCCCCCTCGCCGTGCTCGGCCTGCTGCTGGCCTGTTGGGGCTTCGGTGGCTTCGAATGGATCCGCGAAGTGGCCCGCAAGCCCTTCGTCATCCGGGACGTGATGTATGCCAATGGCATCCGGGTGGAGCAGGTACCGGACTACCAGAAGGATGGTTTCCTGCCCGCAAATCCCTGGGCGCAGGCCTTTGCGGCCGCCAAGGGGAACACGGATCTGGCGAAGGGCGAGGCGATCTTGCGCAGTCAGTGCCTGGCCTGCCACACCCGGGATGGCTACCGCAGCTTGAAGGCCCTCACGGGGTCCAATTCGGAGGAGGACAATGTCCTGCTGATCCAGGGCCTGCGGGAGCTGGATCCCGCCCTGAACCCCTACCTGGAGCGCATGCCCCCCTTCGCGGGGACCGAGGCGGAAGCCGCGCTGGTGGGGAAGTACCTCAGCAGCCTGAAGGGTAAGTAGTGTTCCACGTGGAACTACCGTAGCGACGAGGTGCCCCAGGCGGGCGGCGCCAGCGGGGGGATCAGGACCGGGGCCACGGCCCCGGTGGCCTGCCAGGTGCGGGCCGACCATGGGGTGGTCTCCCAGGTGGCCCGCCCCGCATAGGCCGTCGCCAAGAGGAGCAGGATGTCCACGGGGCGATTCACGAGGTACCGCTCGGGAGGTGGAGTCAGAACACGGGGATCCAGGCTCGCATTCAGGGTGACAAGGCGCGGAGGCCGAACCGGCTCCTGGACGCGTACCAGCTCTCGGACAGGGCTGACCAGGGCCCGCGGAGGCGCGAAGGCCGGAGGGGGTAACGCGGGGCCAAAAGCCAAGGGCGGGAGCTGGATGATCAGGGTGAAGGCTTCGGTCAGCATGGGACTTCCCCTTGGAGCAAGGTACGACCCTGGAAGGACTCAGGCCGGTTTCTTCCTAGCGTTTTCTGGGGGGCCTTACCACTTCGGGCCGTTTCCAGCCCACCAGTGCGTATTCGAAGACTTCCTCCACGTGCTTCACGGGGTGGAAGCGGAGCTGCTTGCGCAACTCGGGGTCGATCTCTTCGAGGTCCTTCTGGTTGGCGTGGGGGATGAGGATGTCCTTGATGCCCACCCGCAGGGCCGCCAGGGATTTCTCCTTGAGCCCGCCGATGGCCAGGGCCTCGCCGCGCAGGTCGATCTCGCCGGTCATGGCCAGGGTGTTTCGCAC
>CAZPUI010001011.1:0-1912 GCA_964589695.1 uncultured Solibacteraceae bacterium
CCCCCGTTGCCTGATGGATCAAGGACTTCTTGCGGATTGGGAGTTTCACTTTAGATCGTCCGATCCTGTTCCAAACGCACCTGCACCTTGACCTTGCGGCCCTCCCGCAGGACCTCCAGCTCCAGCACGCTGCCCAGGGCCTCGTTGTAGGCCATGTCCAGCAGGCGATCCATGTCGGTGATGGACTTTCCATTCACGGCGACGATCACATCCCCCAGGGCATAGCCCCGCGCCGCGCGGCTGATGCCCCGCAGGCCCGCCCGGTCCGCGGCACTGCCCCGACGCACGGTCATCACGATGATCCCCTGGGGCCACCCCAGACGGGCGGCGTAGCCCGCAGGCAGGGCGTCGAAACCCAGGTCCGGTCGGGCCGCCCGACCCCGGCTGATGAGCTGGGGCACGATCTTGTTCACGGTGTCCACGGGTACGGCAAAACCGATGCCCGCACTGCTGCCGCTGGTGGTCTGGATGGCCGTGTTCACGCCGATGAGCCTTCCGAAACTGTCCAGCAGCGGCCCCCCGGAATTCCCTGGGTTGATGGCGGCATCCGTCTGGATGACCCCCCAAATCCGACGCCCCGAGGGGCTTTGTATTTCCCGCCCCAGGGCGGACACGATCCCCGTGGTGAGGGTGGAGTCCAGCCCGAAGGGGTTGCCAATGGCCATGACGCTCTGGCCCACCTGCAGGTCCCCGCTTGCCCCCACGGGCACGGGACGCAGCTTGGCCGGAGCCTTTTCCATGCGGAGCACCGCCAGGTCCTTTTCCGGGGCGTAGCCGATGGGCGTCGCACGATGGACGCTCTGGTCCGCCAGGGTCACCTCCAGCTCATTGGCCCCCTCGATGACATGGAAGTTGGTGACGATGTGCCCCTGCTCATCCCAGATAAAACCTGACCCCGTGCCCGCCGCCACTTTCTCGTAGTCCGCGCTGAACCAGTCCCGCTGGTAGGCGATGGACGTGATGTAGACCACGGACTGCTTGGCTTCCCTGAAGCGATCCACCAGGGACTGCTCCGTGGCCGGGAGCGGCCCCCGGGGCGCCACGGGCCGAGGCGACGAGGCCAGCCGGTTCAGGGTCTGGCTGCTGCACCAGCCCACCAGTACACCGGCGGCCAGGATCAGAAGGATGGTCGACGTTCGGCGCATGATTTCCCCCATGAGACCTAGGAGTAGACCAGGGTACCTCCTTCGGATGGTCCAGGAAGCCCGTTGATCGGATCCGCTGGGCCATTCAACCCCGGCGGGAACCTGAGTGCCCCTGGGGAACTATCCTGGTCCAATCCCCGACTGGAGGTTCCCCATGAGCCAGGAAGCCCCTGCACCCAATCCCACGGACCCTGGAAACACCGATCCCTGGAAACCCTCCCTCTTCGGGCACATTCCTCCCAGTCCCCAGGTTCAACCCATGGGTTTCACGGACATCCTGGTGGGCGTCTTTACGGAGCCCATCCAGACCTTCAAGCACCTCGGAGTCCGACCGGCCTGGTTCATGCCCATCCTTGTGATGGTCCTTGCAGGCCTCGCGGTCAGCGCCCTGTGGTTGGCCAAACTCGATCCGGGTGCCATGGCCCAGCGCCAGATGGAGACCACCGATCAGATCATGCGAATGATGGGGGGCGCTGGAATACCCCCTGGGGTGGTCGACCAGGCCGTGGAGAAGGCCACCAAGCAATGGCTCTGGACCATGGTGGCCGGAATCTCCCTTCCCTTCATCTTCGCTTCCATCATGGCCCTGATTATCTGGGGCTGTGCGCGCATGGGGGGCGTGCTGGACGATGATCCTCCCACCTTCCGTCATGCCCTGGCCGTGGCGACCGTCCACAACCTGGTCATGCTGGTTTCCCAGGTGGGCACCCTGGTGATCCTCATGACCCGGATGGGGGGTGGGCGGTCCTTGTGTTCCCCCACCCCCC
>CAZPUI010001012.1:0-1909 GCA_964589695.1 uncultured Solibacteraceae bacterium
GGGTTGTCGGTGTTTCCGGGCCGTGGCAAGGCTGGGATGGGCCTCCAGGCCGGGGTCGTTCACCCAGGCCACCTGGGGGTGGGCCTGCAGCCACTGGGCCAGGGCCAGGGGATTCTCCCCGTGGCGGGGGAGGCGCAGGTGCAGGGTCTCGATGCCTTGGAGGATCAGGAAGGCATTGAAGGGACTGATGGCGGGCCCCAGGTCCCTCAGACCCTCCAGGCGTGCCTTTCCGATGAAGGCCGCAGGTCCCAGCAGTTCGTGAAGCTTGGCCCCGTGGTAGCTCGGATTGGGTGAGGTGAATTCAGGGAATTTCCCGTTGGCCCAATCGAAGTTTCCACCATCCACGATGATGCCGGCGATGCTGGTGCCATGCCCCCCCAGGAACTTGGTGGCGCTGTGGACCACGATGTTGGCCCCGTGCTTCAAGGGGTTCACCAGGTAGGGACTGGCCAGGGTGGCGTCCACGAAGAGGGGCACGCCCGCCTCCCGGGCCAGGGCCCCCACGGCCTCGAAATCCGGCACATCCAGCTTGGGGTTGCCAATGGCCTCGATGTAGAGGGCCCGGGTGTTGGGCTGCAGGGCGGCCCGGAAGGCCTCCAGATCCGAGCTCTTCACGAAGGTGGTCTGGATACCCAAGCGCGGCAGGGTGTTCTTGAAGAGGTTGTAGGTGCCTCCATAGAGGTTGTCCCCCGCCACGATGTGGTCTCCGGCCTTCAGGACCGTCGTGATGGCCACGGTGATGGCGGCCTGTCCCGAGGCCGTGGCCAGGGCGCCCACCCCGCCCTCCAGCTGTGCCACCCGGGACTCCAGGACCGCCTGGGTGGGATTCATGATCCGGGTGTAGATGTTGCCGGGCACCTCCAGGTTGAACAGGGCCGCCCCATGCTCGGCGGAGTCGAAGACATAACTGGAGGTTTGATAGATGGGCACGGCCCGGCTGCGGGTGTCCTGGTCCGGCGTGTGGCCTCCGTGCAGGGCCAGGGTTTCGGGTCGGTAGGTGTGGGTCATGGCAGACTCCGTGAAGGGCCAAGTGGCCTAAGGGTGGTGCGTCCTTGTCCCTCCTCAGGGAGCCTCTGGACGCAGCGAGGGAGTCTCGTCGTCGTGCGTGAGAATCAGAAAATGCGAAAGGGGCCCTGACAGATACGTCGGGGCCCCTTAAGCGTTGTCAGTTACAACAGCTTGATATCTTCCCGATGATTGCTCACCGGCAGGAATTGGCACCACGCTGCGCGTTGCCGCGCACAGGTTGCCAAGGTTTCACAGGGCCCGTCCCTCCACCTTTCTGGATGTCTCACGATTCAACTGACAAAGATCTACAGACAACCGCAGTGTGCCGAAGCCCCGAGGGGATGTCAAGGGGAAATGCCCTGGTAGGTTCTCACCATGGGATCCGCGTATCCCCTGCATCCGTGGCTCCTTTGCCTGCCTTGGCCGTGTTCGAGTTCATGAACTGTTGCCACCCTTTCGGACAGGGATGCATTGAGGATTTCCACAAAAGCCACTGGCACAAGCATCGACCACGATCGACACTTGGTGGGCTTTTCTAAAATCCGTCGACCACGTTCGAAGGCCCACCATGATCCGTCGTTCCTTCTACCTCGACCGAATTCAGACCTACCTGTCCCCTACAGCGCCACCGGCACCACGGCGTACCGCCCTTTGGCATCCCGCATGACCCTTCCCGCGGGCACGGCGGCATCATGTTCAAAGACCACCACCGTATCGGTGCCGGTGATCTCCTCCAGCAGTCGCAGGCGCTCGTCCACACAGGTCATCACGTCCAGGTCGTAGCCCATGGCCCAGGCGGGCTGGATGTGGGAGGCCGTGGGAATGAGGTCCGAGGGGTACACCAGCCGCTGTCCACCGTCCCGCACATCCACGGCCTGGAGCCCTGGAACATGGCCGGGCA
>CAZPUI010001013.1:0-1906 GCA_964589695.1 uncultured Solibacteraceae bacterium
CTCACCAAGCTGCTCCAGGTCTCGGGCTACGACGTGGACAAGGCCCAGCGGGGCATCGTCTTCATCGACGAGATCGACAAGGTGGGGCGCAAGAGCGAAAACCCCTCCATCACCCGGGATGTGAGCGGCGAGGGCGTGCAGCAGGCCCTTCTCAAGCTGGTGGAAGGCACGGTGGCCAATGTGCCGCCCCAGGGGGGACGCAAACACCCCCACCAGGAATTCATCCAGCTGGACACCAGCCAGATCCTCTTCATCTGCGGCGGTGCCTTCGTGGGCATCGAGGAAATCATCAAGCAGCGGGTGCGGGCCAAGGCCGTGGGGTTCGGGGCCAAGGTCACCAGCAAGGAGGACGGCAACGAGTTCCTGAAGCTGGTGGAGCCCGAGGACATCATCAAGTTCGGGCTCATCCCCGAACTGGTGGGCCGCCTGCCGGTCACGGCCTCCCTCCAGCCCCTGGACCGTCCCGCCCTCATCCGCATCCTCACGGAGCCCAAGAACGCCGTCACCCGACAGTTCCAGAAGCTCTTCGACATGGACACCATCGACCTCACCTTCGATCCCGCCGCCCTGGAAGCCATCGCGGACCAGGCCCTCACCCGCAAGCTGGGTGCCCGGGGTCTGCGGTCCATGCTGGAGCAGATCCTGCTGGAGCCCATGTTCGAATTGCCCAGCGAGGACCGGAAGGGCAGGGGTTCCTTCCACGTCACCCGCGAGATGGTGGAATCCCACTTCGGCATTGCGCCCCGGGTGATCTCCGCCGCCGGTTGATTTCGACCTTGGGTGCACGATGTCCACCAAGACGCTGACCCTCCCCGCCCTTCCCATCAAGGACATGGTCCTCTTTCCCGGAGGGCGGGTGCCCTTTGTGGTGGGGCGCCGGGCCTCGGTGAAGACGCTGGAACTGGCCATCAAGGCCGGCGATCACTTGGTGATGCTCACCCAGCGGGATCCCCGGGAAGAGACTCCCAAGCAGGAGACCCTCTACGCCATCGGCACCCTGGCCCTTGTGGAAAGCCTCATCGCCCTCCCCAAGGACTACTACAAGGTGGGGGTCAAGGGCGTGGCCCGCGTAAGGCTGGAGGCCTACCTGGACGAGGGGGAGGTGATCAAGGCGGAGGTGACTCTCCTCCAGGAGCCCCCTGCCATGGGCCATGGCCCGCTCCTGCTGCCTTTCCAGAAGGCGGTGGAGGACTTCCTCCAGCGGAACTCCGATGCCAGCCGCCTGCTCTCCCTGGACCAGGTCAAGGAGATGCCCCTGGGCCGGGCCATCGACACCGTGGCAGGACTGGTGCCCTCGGAGGTGCGGGACAAGCAAAGGGTGCTTGAGCAGCTGGAGATCGAGCCCCGGCTCACCACGCTCCTCAAGCTCCTGGAGGTGGATGCCGCCCGCCAGAAGGTGGACCGGGATGTGGATGAAAAGACCCAGGCCCGCCTGGACGAGGACCACAAGCAGTACGTTCTTTCCGAGAAGATGCGGGTGATCCAGCAGGAGCTGGGCCGCAAGGGGGAGAAGGACGAGGTGAGCCGTCTGCGGGAGCAGGTGGAGCAGGCGGGCATGTCCGAGGAGGCCAAGACCAAGGCCCTGGAGGAACTGGACCGCCTGGAGACCATGGCGCCCCAGAGCGCGGAAGCCACCGTGAGCCGCAGTTACGTGGACTGGCTCCTGGCCCTTCCCTGGACCCAGCTGGCGGAGGAACACCTGGACCTGGACGAGGCTGAACGGGTGCTGGACGAGGATCACGCGGGCTTGGAGAAGGTGAAGGCGCGGATCCTGGAGTACCTGGCGGTCATGCGACGCCTGAAGGACCAGGGGGGCGATGCGGCCCTGCGGGGGCCCATCCTGTGTCTGGTGGGGCCGCCCGGCGTGGGCAAGACCTCCCTGGCCCGAAGCATCGCCCGGGCCCTC
>CAZPUI010001014.1:0-1902 GCA_964589695.1 uncultured Solibacteraceae bacterium
GCCCTCGCGCTGCGGTCCCGTGTGTGGCTGGAGGAACTGCCGGAGGAAGTCCGCACCGCCTGCCCCAAGTCCGTGGTTTCCTGGGGGACGGTGCAATCCCTTGAATCCGTGGAAAAGGAACACATCCTGGCCGCGCTGGAACTGAATGGTGGCAATCAGACACGCACCGCCAAGCAGTTGCAAATCGGTGCGGCCACCCTGTACCGGAAACTCAAGAGTTTCGGCATGATTGGTGCGGACGCCTCACGGGGCAAGGATCCGGCGGCGAAGGCAGGTGATCGTTCAAGGTCCTTCATTTTGAGTGGATGAGGGACGGGCCGGGGCCCCGTCAAACAGCCTAGACTCAATCACCAGAACACTTGCAATTCAGGCGCGCAAGCTGCTCTGACCCCAGTCTCACCTGCACCTTGAGTCGGGGCGACCGCCTTCACGCATCGCCTTTCACCCGGACCTCTGCGTGTCGGGCCGAGGTGGAGGTGCCCATTCCCAAGCAAGATAACCCCCAACCACGCGTCCACCGGATCCCCATGGCCTGGGTGATCGGACTCCTGGGACTCCTAGGCACGTTGGCGGTCACGGGCGTGGTGGGGCGCCTCCAGTCGGAGTTGATCGCCAGTCGCTTTGCCCAGGAGGCCATGGATGCCGCGGACACCCTTGAACTCCGGATCCAGAATTATGCCGATGCCCTCAGGAGCCTTCGTGGGCTCTACAAGACAACCGAACACATCAGCCAGACTCAGTTCTTGAATTTCATCGACAGCCAGGACCTATCCCGGCGCTACCCCGGCAGCCTGGGGATCACCTATGGCGTGCGGGTGCTGCCCGACGAGCGGCAGCAGTTCCTGGCCCGCATGCAAGACCACGATGGCGCGGGGCAGCCAACCTTCTCCATCTTTCCCCCTGGCATACGTCCTGTCAGCTATGTCGTGGTCTTTGGAGCACCCGTTGCCATCAATCGGGCTGCCATGGGTTTCGATTCAGCCAGCCCCCTTGCCCAGAGGGAGTCCCTGGAACTGGCGCGGGACACCGGCGAATTGCAGGCTTCCAAGCCCCTCCAGCCCATTCAGGCCCCGAATCAAGGACCTGGACTCATCCTTCGGCTGGCCATCTACCGCAATGGGATGCCCACGTCGAACCTGGACCAGCGGCGCCAAGCCTTCCTGGGGTACGCCAACGCCGTGTTCTTGATCAAGGACCTGGTGGAACTGTCCCTGCCAGCCTCCGTGCGGCAAAGCCTGGATTTTGAGCTTCGAGATGGGGGCAGCCTCGCCCATGTCCTGTCCGTGGGCGATGCACCCTCCCCCTTTTTCAGGACCTCGGGTCCTTCCAGGCTTCCCCACCTCGGCCTTCGGTTCCTGGGCTTTCCCAGCCTGGACACCCAGCGAACCTTGCGCGTGGGGGAGCGCATTTGGCATATCCGCGTGCAGGCAAGGGATGGCTTCATCCCGGTGGCAGAGCGCCTCCATCCCTCTTGGTGCTCCTGCTCGGGTTCGCAGCCACCGGTATCCTGACCATCATGGTGCATGCCCAGAGCACCCTGAGGCACAAGGCCCAGGCCCTGGCCCGTGACATGACGGCCCTGCTGGCCATACGGGAATCCGAGCTCACCGCCATCACCCAGGTGATCCCGGACGCCCTGTTCATCCTGGACGAACAAGGGGTCTATGTGGATATCTTCACCCTGGACGAGGCTCGACTGATCAAGCCACGGGCAGCGTTGCTCGGACGAACGGTGGAGGACGTTCTGCCCGCCAGCACGGCCACCCGCGTGATGACCACCCTGCGGGAAAGCCTTGGCAGCAGTGCGATCCATACCCTTGAGTATGAAATCGATTCCCACCAGGCAGGCCACCGATGGATCGAAGCCAAGGTCGCAAGGATGGAGACCCTGATCCGCGGGAA
>CAZPUI010001015.1:0-1901 GCA_964589695.1 uncultured Solibacteraceae bacterium
ACATCGTCCGTGCGCTGGCTCTTCACGCTGAGGATGCCCGCCATGAACTCCGTTCGGAAATTGGCCTTCAGGTAGCCGGTTTCGAAGGCCACCAGGGCGTAGGCGGCGGAGTGGGAGTTGTGCACCACCAAGCCCTCGGCCACGAAGTTGTGATCCTCCTCCACGGTGAGGTCGTAGGTCTCCGCCATGCCCGCGGGTGCGATGTCCGTGACCGTATCCCAGAACACATCGGATTCGGACCAGATTTGCAGGGGTTGCGAGGCAAAGAAGGCAGCCAGACGGGCCAAGGTCTCCCGGTAGAAGCCCCGCTTGCGGAGGGATCCCGCCCCCGTGAATTCCTTCATGCTGCAGCCACTCTGCCGTTCCAACTGGTCCCAGGTGAGGCCCGATTGGCGGCGGCAGTCGTTGACCCAGGCCCGCACCTCCCCCGGCACGGTGTCCTTGCTGGAGCGACCCCGGGCCGTGGTGTTCGCGTAGGTCTGCAGGTCCGCCAGCTGGGCCTCTCGTCCCACCAGGTGGGGGCCGATGCAGGCCAGGAACCGGTCGAGACCATGGGAACCCAGCACATGCACGGTGAAGCCCACCCGATGACCGCCCCGGTATTTGAAACGCTTGCGGTGGATCCTGCTGACAATCCCCAGCCTCAACAGCAGGTGCTGAACGCCCCAGGCCAGCGCCTCCGAGGAGGTGGCATAGAAGGGCACCTTCAGACGCGCCCCGCCCACATACCCATCACCGGACCAGAGTCGCCCCAGGAAGAGGGCGATGTCTTCATCCGCCAGGGAAAACATGGCCGCGGGAATTCGCTTCGCGTCGGCCTTGAGCCCAAGGATGCCGAGGCTTACAGCCCACCGGTACAGGCCGCTTCGAATGGGATCCGCGCCCGCCGTGGCCCTGGATCCTGGCTGGAATCGCGTGTCCCGTCCCGTGCTGACACAGGCCTCCACCCGACCACCGGTGCGCGTCGTCACCCGGGCCACGGATTCGGGGAAGCGCTCGGCCGCCTCTACGAAATCAGCAATGGCCCCCGAATCGTTATTGAACACATAGAGGCAGCTGGGGTGGCAGGTGTTGCCTTCCGACAGGAGCCAGGCCAGCGCCACGATCTGGTGGCGCTCCCAGTGGACACCCTGACCCACCCGCAGGGCCCGCGGAGCAGCCACCCGGTCGCCCACGTTCAGGTTTTCCAACAGGGTCCACCCATCCCAGGTACGGAAGGGATGGTTGCCCGTGGCCAGGATGCGATGCCCCAAGGCGGTCTGAAGGGCAAACACAGGCTTGGTGCCATTGGCCATGACCTGGGTCACGGCGCGGGGCCGGAGTTTGCCATCATCTCCCAGGGCATGGATCACAAAGGCCTGCGGCGCTCGGTACAGATCCTCCACAGTGCAGATGGCCCCCGTTTCCGCGTGCATGAGCCGGGTGCTGCCATGGACACATTTGTTGAAGCCATAGCCCGCGAAGTACTCGATCTGATCGAAGAGCGCCGCCACCTTGTCCTTGTCGAAGCCCCGGGCCACGCCCCGCTCGATGAATCCGGCCTTCTCCTTCTGCATCTTGGCCACGTCCTTCTTGCCCATGGCGCGGCGCAGCATATCGGCCTCCCCCAGGCTGAAGCCGGCGATGGCGGTGGCGATCTGCATCACCTGTTCCTGGTAAAGGATCACCCCATAGGTGGGCGCCAGGATGGGCTCCAGTTCGGGGAAGGCGTAGGTCACGGGCTCCCGGCCGTGGCGGCGGGCCACATACGTCTCCGCCATGCCCGCCCCCAGGGGACCCGGGCGGAAGAGGGCGTTAAGGGCGATGAGATCGTCGAAGCGGTCCGGCTGCAGCCCCCGCCGGAGCTGCTTCATGCCGCCGGAGTCGAACTGGAAGACCCCCTCCTTGTCCCCGGGCCGCGA
>CAZPUI010001016.1:0-1901 GCA_964589695.1 uncultured Solibacteraceae bacterium
GCGATTTTGAAGGGCTCCTTGCTGGGTTCCAATCCGTGCTAGCTGCCGTCGTAGATGGTGACCTTGACGTCCACCACGGGGTAGCCCGCCATCACGCCATTCGTCATGGCCTCCTGGATTCCCTGGTCGATGGGCTTGATGTATTCCTTGGGGACCACGCCCCCCACGATGCCATTGACGAACTCGTAGCCCTTCCCGGCCTCCTGAGGCTCCAGGATGATCTTGGCGTGACCATACTGACCGCGACCTCCGGTCTGGCGAATGAAGCGCCCTTCGGCCTCCACGCGCTTGCGAATGGTCTCGCGGTAGGCCACCTGCGGCTTGCCCACGCTGGCATCAACTTTGAACTCACGCAGAAGACGATCGACGATGATCTCAAGGTGCAGCTCACCCATCCCCGCAATGATGGTCTGGCCCGTCTCGGGATTGGTGCTGACCTTGAAGGTGGGATCTTCCTGGGCCAATCGACTGAGGGCCAATCCCATCTTTTCCTGATCCTGCTTGGTCTTGGGCTCGATGGAAACCTGGATCACAGGATCGGGGAACACCATGCTCTCAAGCACCACCTGATTGGCCTCTTCGCAGATCGTCCAGCCGGTGTATACGTCCTTGAACCCCACGGCCGCCCCGATGTCGCCCGTGCGTACTTCGCTGATGTCCTCACGCTTGTCGGCGTGCATCTGCAGAAGGCGCCCGATTCGCTCGCGCCGTCGCTTGTTGGGGTTGTAGACCATGCCCCCTGCGGACAGCACCCCGGAATAGACCCGGATAAAGGCCAAACTGCCCACAAAGGGATCCGCCATGATCTTGAACACCAGGGCGCTGAAGGGTTCGTTGTCGTCGGCCTTGCGCTCCACTTCGTTGCCATCGGGATCAACACCCTTGATGGGAGGGATGTCCGCAGGGCTCGGCATGAAATGAACCACGGCGTCCAAGAGGCTCTGGACCCCCTTGTTCTTGAAGGCTGAGCCGCAAAGGACCGGCGTGAAGTGCAGATCGATACAACCCTGGCGGATACCGGCGTGGATTTCTTCCTTGGTGAGTTCCTGGCCATGGAGGTACTTGTCCATAAGGTGTTCGTCACCCTCGGCCACCATCTCCACCATCTGCTCGCGCCAGTGCTGCGCCTCCTCCAGCATCCCCTCAGGGATTTCAGAAGAAACCACCTTCGCGCCCAAATCAGCTTCTTCGAAGGTGTAGGCCTTCATCTCGATGAGGTCCACCACACCCGTGAAGCGATCCTCGGCCCCGATGGGCAACTGGATGGGCATCGGTCTGGCGCCCAGCCGCTGCTTCATCATCTCCACCACACGGTGGAAGTCGGCCCCCACGCGGTCCATCTTGTTCACGAAAGCAAGACGAGGCACACCGTACTTGTCCGCCTGCCGCCAGACCGTCTCGGACTGGGGCTGCACACCGCCCACGGCACAGAAGACCGCCACGGCGCCGTCGAGGACCCGCAGGCTGCGTTCCACTTCGGCCGTGAAATCCACATGCCCAGGCGTATCGATGATGTTGACCCGATGGTCCACGCCTTCGAGGGGCCCCGAGGTGGGCGCCCACACGGCCGTGATGGCAGCAGCGGTGATGGTGATGCCACGCTCCTGCTCCTGGACCATCCAGTCCGTGGTGGCAGCGCCATCATGGACTTCGCCAATCTTGTGGATCTTCCCGGTGTAGTAGAGGATGCGCTCCGTGGTGGTCGTCTTGCCCGCATCGATGTGGGCCATGATCCCGATGTTTCGGTAGCGCTCGAGGGGGGTGCTGCGGGCCACGGGGCCTCCTGACATGTTTTCAGAGAACTGCGAAGGAACGGAACCAACTCGCTTGAAAAACGGGGGCCGTCCATGCAGGATCGGCCCCCGTGGAGAGCGGTGGTTTGACTACCAGCGGAAGTGGGC
>CAZPUI010001017.1:0-1897 GCA_964589695.1 uncultured Solibacteraceae bacterium
CCGCTTCTGCCTCAAGAAGAAGTGGAAGAAGATCGGCGTGCTGTCGCCCTCCACGTCCACCCTGGACCACGATGCCGTGCAGGTGGCGGTGGCCGAGGGCGCGCTGCTGGCGAACTACGACCTGGTGGCCTTCAAGGGCGGGAAGCAGGAGCCGAAGCAGTTCGCGTCCGTCGAGATCTTCACCAATGGCGACGACACGCGGAAGGCGCGGCGCAAGCTGCCCGTCATCGAAGCCGGCGTGGCCGCCTGCCACCGGGTCCGCGACCTGGCCAACACCCCCGCAGGCGATCTCTATCCGGAAGTGTTCGCCGACATGGCCGTGAAGCTGGCCAAGCAGCACAAGCTCCACTGCGAGGTGCTGGACGTGCCGGCCCTGGAGAAGGGGGGCTTCCGCTCGGTGCTGGCCGTGGGCCAGGGCAGCGCCCGGCCGCCCCGGGTGGTGAAGCTCGAATACAATCCCAAGGAGAAGCCCAAGAAGCATGTGGTCCTCGTGGGCAAGGGCGTCTGTTTCGATTCCGGCGGCCTGTCCCTCAAGGACGCCTCCGGCATGGAGACGATGAAGGACGACATGACCGGCGCGGCCATCGTGCTGGCCACCCTGGCCGCCTGCGCCCAGCTGGAGGTCCCCGTGCAGGTGACGGGGCTCATGGGTCTGGTGGAGAACATGCCTTCGGGCACCAGCTACAAGCCCGGTGACGTCCTCCGCAGCCGCAGCGGCAAGACCATCGGGGTGCTCAATACGGATGCCGAAGGGCGCCTGGTGCTGGCGGACCTGCTCCACTACGCCGGGGAGCTGGGCGCGGACCACGTGGTGGACCTGGCCACCCTCACGGGGGCGGCCCTGGTGGCCATGGGCGATGGCGTCTCGGCGGTCATGGGGACCGACCAGAAGCTGGTGGACCGGCTGCTGGATTCGGGAAATGCCGTGGGCGAGTACCTCTGGCAGCTGCCCCTGGTGGAGGAATACGCCGAGCTGCTGAAGAGCCCCCTCGCGGACCTGAAGAACATCACGGGCATCCGCTGGGGCGGCACCATCACCGCGGGCCTCTTCCTCAGCGAGTTCGTGGACGGCGGCTCCTGGGCCCACGTGGACCTCTCCGGCGGCTGGTCGGGCAAGGAACGGGACTACCGCACCCACGGCGGCAGCGGGGAAGGCCCCCGGTTCCTCCTGGAGTGGCTCATGGATTGATGGACCTGCCGGTCCGGATCGAAGGGGGGCGTCTGCCCCCCTTTTTTTCAAATGGATGGGGATATCCCTCTTGACCTCAGGGCATGGATGGGGATTTATTGAGGACTGCCCTCAATGCACCGAGCCCCCACCCCTTTGGAGTTCCCATGGAAGCGATGGAGACCCTCACCAAGGCTGACCTCTCCCGGCACCTGATGGAGCGGCTCGAACTGGGGAAGAAGGATGCGGATCTCCTGGTGAACACCTTCCTGGAGAGCATCATCGAGTCCCTCAAGACCGGCGAGGGCGTGGAGCTCCGCGGCTTCGGAAGCTTCCGCCTGCGGGACCGGCGGGCCCGCCAGGGGCGCAATCCCCGCAGCGGCGAGAGCATCCAGGTCCCCCCCAAGCGGGGGGTCTATTTCAAGCTGGGCAAGGAACTTCGCAGCAAACTGATCGACGAGTAGCCCTTCAACCCACCTCGAGGGAGTCCCCATGCGTTTCCGCAAGCTGCTCCTGGCCCTGCTGGCCACCTTCGCTGTCGCGACACCGGCCCTCGCCCAGAAAAAGATGTCCAAGGAAGAGAGGGCGAAGCTCCCGCGCATCGCCATCATCGAGTTCAAGGCCGCGCCCGATGCCTGGCACGGCTGGCGCCACGGCGGCTGGGGCAACCAGATGAGCACCATCTCCAACCAGCTCCGGGATCTCTTCACCACCGAGATCATGGAGAAG
>CAZPUI010001018.1:0-1889 GCA_964589695.1 uncultured Solibacteraceae bacterium
GTCCTGTCCCCAACCCGATGGACTTGAGTTCGCAGCGCCGCAGAAAGGCCTCGTAATCCCTTGGCTGATCCAGGTGCCAGAGGCCCATGGGGTGACGGCGAACCTCGCCTTCAGGCTCAGCCTTGGGGACCAGGGCATGGCCGATGGGCCACCCCGTATAGGCGCATACGATGTCGAGGGCGGCCTGGGTGGCGTCGACCATGCGGGAGGAGAGTCCAGCCGCCGCCGTGACATCCTGGAGCAGGTGGAACATCCCCAAGGTGCGCTGCAGCATCCACTCCATGTCCCGGTGCCGCTCCGTCTCCGCCAGCAGCGCCTCGCGAATCCCGGCCTCCTCCCCCAAGCGAATGCGCTGGCGCCTGCGCTGGAGCAGGAACAGACCACCCACGGCACCCAACACTGCCGTCATGGCCGTGAGGTGCAAGGTATCCAAGGGCAGGAAGGGCATGGCGTAACCGGGGCTCCCCAACCTATCGAACGAAAAAGGCTCAACCTGGAATTTCACCAAACCAAGCCTCAGGCGCCCTGGTCCAGCTGGGCGCACTCCCAACCTGGAAGGATGAGCCGCGTTGCCCCTTCCAGGAACCCCGGAAGGCCTCGGCCTTCCGGGGTTCTTGACCCTTACTCCACCATGCAGAGCACCTGGCGCATCTCGACATTCTCACCCTGCTTGACGCACATCTGGGTGATCTTGCCCGCCGTCTTGGCCTGGATCTCGTTCTGCATCTTCATGGCCTCGAGGATGAGGACGGTCTCGCCCACTTCCACGCGATCTCCCTCCTTCTTGAGGATCTTGATGATGAGGCCCGGCATGACGGCCGTGATGGCCCCGGCCTCCTCGGCGGCACCCGCACTGGCGGCCTTGCGCTTGCTGCCCACATGGGTGGGCTCCTCCAGACCCTGGGCCTGGATGGTGTGGCCGATGCCGTCCACTTCGGCGGAGGTATTCGTGAGCTTGACCACATGGGGCGTGCCCCCGATGATCACCTGGCCCTCCTTGTACTGGCAGGTGAATTCCACACCATTGACGATGATGAGATCGCCCCGGCGCTCCACCTCGTAGGGAGCCCCTTCCAGCGTCAGCGTGAACTTGTTGACGGGCATCCTAGACCCCCCTTCCAGCCCAGGTGCGGGCGGACATCTTCCAGGGTTTGCCGGCGCAGACAGGGGCCGCGCCCACGGGTTTGGCCGCCTTGGCATCCGCCTGCTGGAACAGGGCGGCGGCAATGCTGGCCACCAGTTCCTCCTTGCCACCCATGCCCTTCTTGCGGCGTTCGAAGAAGGGCCGGGCCACCTGGGGGAAGAGGGCATAACTGATGACATCCTCGTCGGACTGGGCCAGGTCGCCGATCTGCTTCTTGGCCTCCTCGAAGCCCGGTTCCAGCATGTCCGCGGGGCGGCAGGTGATGGGCGTTTCGTCGCCAATGGCCATCTTCTGGATCACGGGATCCATGGGGGCCGGGGGCTGACCATAGTAGCCGCGGAAGTACTGCTTCACCTCCTCGGGAATGATCTTGTAGCGCTCCCCCAGCACCACATTAAGGGTCGCCTGGGTGCCCACGATCTGGGAGGAGGGCGTCACCAGCGGCGGATAGCCCATGTCCTTGCGGACCCGGGGAATCTCGTCCAGCACGTCGTAATACTTGTCCATGGCGTTGGACTGCCGGAGCTGGCTCACCATGTTGGAGAGCATGCCACCGGGCACCTGGAACTGCAGGACGTTCACATCCACCGGGGCGATGCCCGCTTCGAAACTGACGTACTTCTTGCGCACCTCGGTCATGCGCCGGGCGATGTCCGCGAGCTTGCCCAGGTCCAGACCCGGATCCCGCCCGGTGCCCAGGAGGGCGGCCACCAGGGTCCCGGTGGGGGGCTGGCTGGTGCTCGTG
>CAZPUI010001019.1:0-1886 GCA_964589695.1 uncultured Solibacteraceae bacterium
GAATTCCTCGAAGGTCTGCTGGGTGAAGAGGATGGTGTCGTCCTGCTTCGCCTTCTGCAGGCCGGAGATGACCTTGTCGGCGTGGATCAGCCGCTGGGGCTCCTTCCCGGGGTTCAGCAGGTAGTAGCCCGTGGAACGGTTCACATCATGGGCCGCGGAGAGCATCCATGGCTTGTCGGTGGGCAGCACCTTTTCTTCGGGATCCAGGCGGGTGTAGCGCATTTCCAGAAGGTTTTTCCGGCCGTAGCCACCGGTGAGGCAGCGGGCAGCCCCGTCCGCGGGACGAACCTCCCAGAGGTCGAACTGGTCGTAGAGGACCACGGCGGCATCCTCCGCCGTCCAGCCGGCTGTGCCGTACGCGGGGGGCGGAGCGGGGTGGTCGTCATCTTCCTGGTCGAAACGCACCTCCAGGCGCTTGGTGAGTTCCACCTTGCGGCCGTCCTGGGTCCCCCAGGCCACCCATTGGCGGTCGTACGCATCGAAGGCCAGGACATAGCGTCCACCGGGGGAGAGCGTGGCTCCAAACCGCAGCTTCTCCGCCAGCTTGATGGCCTTGCCCGTGCCCAGGTCCACGGCATAGGCATCGCTATGGTCCGCATCCCAGGACGCGGCCATGCGGTAGGGCAGGTTGCACAACCCCAGACCGAACGTGGGGTTGTCGTTCACCATGACCTCCGGCATTGCGGGCGTCGCCAGCTGAACCAGGCGCCCGTCCTGGACATGCACCACCGCCCGGTAGGTGCGTTTCTTCTCCTGCTCGGCCTTCACCTTCTGCATGGGCTGAAGCTCTGGATCCTTCCAGTGCCACAGGTCGACCTTGAGGGGCTCCGGGGCGTCCTTGGGTTCCACCTTGGGGGCCGGGGCCGTGCCCAGGAAGAGGCGGGCACCATCCTTGCTGAAGTCCAGCGCGCCGTGTTCACTGGGGGCCCAACCCGCGGGCAGGCCCGGGGTGCCGAGGGCCGCCACCACCTTGGCCGCTTCGGTCCCATCGTTCCAAAGCCCCAGGACGAAGGCGGGCGCCTTGTCCTTGAAGGTGTCCCGGTTCGTGAGGAAGGCCAACTGGCGCCCGGCATCGTCGAAGGTGAGGCCCTTGTACAGGCCGGGTCCCATCATCACCCCCGCGGAGGACTTGGAAGCCAGGGTGCGGACATAGACCCCCTCCTTGGCCGTCTCGGGAACGGACACCTTCTCCCCGTCCTTGGGCTTGGCGGGTTCCTTCACGGACACGGTGTAGGCCAGGCGGCTCCCATCCTTGGTCCACTTGAAGTCCGCCACATCCTTGAGGGACGTGCGTGTCGAAGTCCCCAGCTCGATGAGGATCAGCTCGGTACCGGCCTCCTTCTTCTTGCCGTCGCTGGCGGGGGCCGCAGTCCCGGGCCGGGAGGGGCGCTGGTCCTCGTCCTCGTCCACCTTGGCCTCGGCCTTGTCGTCCTTCTTGGCTTCCTTGGGGGCGTCCAGAAGGGCCGCCAGGGTGGTGCCCCCCTCCTCGGCCAGGGCGAAGCGCTTCACCCGCTCCAGGGTCTCCACCTTGCCACTGCCCAGGTCCAGGATGCCCAGGCCGGGCTTGGGCATGTCCTCGGCCTTCTTCTTTTCTTTTTTGGCCCGGGACTGCTCGATCCAGCTGGGTTGGGTGGCGAAGGCCAGGAAGCGGCCATCGGCGGAAAACACCGGGGCGGTGCCCCGGGGGTGGCGGAACTCCCTGCCCGTGGCCAGGTGCCGGGCCACCACCTCGCCATCACCATCCTGGGCCACCAGGGCATAGGCCATCCACTGACCATCCCGGCTGAGGGTGGAACCTTGGATGGACCGCCAGGTGCCATAGACATCATGGGTGATGGGCTTCTTGGCCACCACGGGCCTGGCCTGCTTCGAGGCCTGGGGGGGAG
>CAZPUI010001020.1:0-1883 GCA_964589695.1 uncultured Solibacteraceae bacterium
TGCTGACCTACGGGGAGCTCAATGGCCGGGCCAACCGCCTGGCCCACGGCCTCCTGGCCCAGGGCCTCCGCCCCGACGACCGGGTGGCCATCTGTGCGGCCCGAAGTCCCGAGATGATCGTGGGGCTGCTGGCCGTGCTCAAGGCCGGTGGGGCCTACGTTCCCCTGGACGCCACCTATCCGGTGGATCGTTTGCGACACATGGTGACGGACAGCGATCCGGTGGCGATCCTCACCCTGGGGGATCTGGGACAGGGACTGGCGGAGGGCCGACCCGTCGTGGATCTGGGCCAGACCTGGGACGATCAGCCGGACACCAATCCCGTGGTGGCCGGTCTCGAGCCCAGCCATCTGGCGTATGTGATCTACACCTCCGGGTCCACGGGGGTGCCCAAGGGTGTGATGGTGGCGCACCGCGGCCTTTGCAACCTGTCGGTGGTGCACCGGGAGGTGCTGGCCTGCGACGTCCACAGCCGTGTGCTGCAGTTCGCCTCCTTCAGCTTCGATGGTTGCATCTTTGAAGTGGTCATGGCCCTGTGCACCGGGGCCCAGCTGCACCTGCCCCCTGCGGGGCTCCCCCCCGTGGGTGAATTGCTGGAAGCCTTCGTCCAGGACCATGGGATCACCCACGCCATCCTGCCCCCGGCGGTGCTGGTGAATCTGTCGGCCCCCGAGCGCCTTGCCTCCATCCAGACCCTGATTTCCGCCGGGGATTCCCTGCCGGAAACACTGGTACAGCGCTGGTCCCAGGGGCGGCAGTTCTTCAATGGCTATAGGCCCACGGAAATGACCGTGTGCGCCACCCTGCACCTGTGTGCGCCCGGCGCCCAGGGCAACCCTCCCATTGGTCGTCCCATTGCCAACACCCAGATCTACATCCTGAATGCCCAGGGCCAGCCTGTGCCCATGGGCGTGACGGGGGAGATCCACATCGGCGGTGCGGGCATCGCCCGGGGCTATCTGAATCGGCCTGAGCTCACCGCAGCCAGGTTCGTGGCCAATCCTTTCGGGGGCGGCTGCCTGTACAAGACCGGGGACCTGGGCCGCTGGCGGGCGGACGGGCGCATCGAGTTCCAGGGGCGGAATGATTTCCAGGTGAAGATCCGGGGCTTCCGCATCGAGCTCGGGGAGATCGAGGCCCGGCTGCGGGAGCACCCCGAGGTGCGCGATCTGGCTGGGGTGGCGCGGGAGGACGTACCCGGCGAGAAGTTCCTGGTGGCGTACTACACCGCGGAAAAGGCCCTGGAATCCGAGGCCCTGCGGGCCCATCTATCGCACCAGATGCCCGAGCACATGATCCCCTCGGCCTTCGTGTGGTTGGAGGTCCTGCCCCTGACACCCAATGGCAAACTGGACCGCAAGGCCCTTCCTGCGCCGGGGGGTGAAGCCTTCGCCGCCCGGGCCTACGAAGCGCCCGAAGGTGAGCTGGAAGGCCGGGTTGCGGCCATCTGGTCGGAACTCCTGAAGACGCCCCGGGTGGGGCGGAGGGACAATTTCTTCCAGCTGGGCGGCCACTCGCTGCTGGCGGTGCAATTGCTGTCCCGGCTGCGCCAGACCCTTGGGGTGGAAGTTCCCCTGGGGGATGTCTTTGGGCGCCCGGTGCTCGCCGAGTTCGTGGAAGGACTGTCCTCCACCGCCCGCACCCAGCTGCCCCCCGTGACACGGCTGGAGCGGGGGGAGCGCATTCCCCTGTCCTTTGCCCAGCAGCGGCTCTGGTTCCTGGCCCAGATGCAGGGGGTCAGCCAGGCCTACCACATCCCCGGGGGCCTGAGGCTCCAGGGAACCCTGGACAAGGCCGCCCTGCACCGGGCCCTGGACCGCATCGTGGGGCGCCATGAGGCGCTTCGGACGACCTTTGGCGTGGAGGGCGGGGAGCCCGTCCAG
>CAZPUI010001021.1:0-1880 GCA_964589695.1 uncultured Solibacteraceae bacterium
ACGCCGCTGGCCAACACGGCGCGGCGGCCCACCCGCACGCCCTCGAAGACCCCCACCAGGCCCCCCACGAAGACCTCGTCCTCGATGATCACGGGCCGGGCCCCGGCGGGTTCCAGGACGCCCCCGATCTGGGCGGCGGCGGAGAGGTGGACCCGCGCCCCGATCTGGGCGCAGCTTCCCACCAATGCGTGGCTGTCCACCATGGTGCCCGCCCCCACGTAGGCCCCCACATTGACGTAGGCCGGGGGCATGATCACCACCCCGGGGGACACATAGGCGCCCCGGCGCACGGAACTGCCCCCGGGCACCACGCGAATGCCATCCCCCAGGGTGAAGGTGCGGGCGGGGTAGGCGGTCTTGTCGAAGAAGGGCCCCATGGCTTCCACGGAGGTGCTGCGGAAGCCCGCCAGGATGGCCGACTTCACCCAGGTGTTCACCCGCCAACCCTCGCCCTCGGGTTCCGCGGCCCGGAGCTGTCCGGATTCCAGGCCCTCCAGCAGCTGAAGGTGCATCTCCGGCAACAAGGGGTCGGCCAGGACGACCTCCATGGGCCGGGTGTAGAAGGCTTCCAAGGCTTCCCGGTTCATGCGGTCACCGCGGCGGGTTCGGCGAGGCCAGCCAGGGCCTGGGCCATACGAGCGCGGGTGGCCTCGCTGCCGGAGGTCAGGGGCAGTCGCAGCACATCCTGGGCCAGGCCCAGGTGGGCCAGACCGGCCTTCAGGGGGATGGGGTTGCTCTCCAGGAAGAGGGCCTCGATGAGGGGCAGGAGGCGGTTCTGGAGGCTGCGCGCCCCGGGCAGGTTCCCCGCCAGGGCTGCGTCCACCAGGGCACGGGTCTCCCGGGGCACCAGGTTCCCCATGACGCTCACCAGGCCCACGGCCCCGGCGGCAATGGCGGGCAGCGTGATGTCATCGTCCCCGCAGAGGATGGCCTTGCCTTCGGGCAGGGTGCGGAGCATGTCCTCGAACTGGCGCAGGTTGCCACTGGACTCCTTGAGGGCCACCACCTGGGGGTTCTCCCAAAGGCGGTTCAGGGTGGCGGGGCTGAGGTTCAGGCCCGTGCGATCCGGCACGTTGTAGGCAATGATCGGCAGGCCCGGGGCCGCCGCCGCCACGGCCTCGTAATGGGCCACGAGGCCGGTGGGGGCGGGCGTGGTGTAGTAGGGGGTCACCACCAGGGCGCCGTTCGCCCCCAGTTCCAGGGCCATGCGGGTCACGGCTGCGGCCTGGCGGGGGTCGTTGTGGCCGGGGCCCGCCCCCGCGGGGTGCCCCCGGGCCTCTTCCCGGCAGGCGAGCACCAGGGCACGTCGCTCCACCAAGTCGATGGTGGCGGCCTCCCCCGTGGAGCCCAGCACCACCAGGCCATCCACACCGCCCCCCACCACGTGGCGGACGAGGCGGCGGAAGGCGGAAAAGTCCACGGAACCATCGGTTTCGAAGGGGGTGGCCAGGGCCACATAGGTACCGGTGAAGGGAAGGGTCATGGCATCACCTGCGTGAAAAGGGGGTCGAGGAGGTTGGCGGCCAGGTCATCCATGGTGAAGAGACCGGTGCGGTGTTCGATGAAGCGGGCGGCTTCCAGGGCACCCGCCCCGAAGACGGCACGGGAGTGGGGGATGTGGGTCAGTTCGAAGGACTCCTGGGGCGAGTCGAAGCCCACCGTGTGCTGTCCGAAGATGCGGCCGGCCCGCACCACGCCCACGGACAGCCCATCCGCAGGCACCGGGCCCAGGGCCCAGTGGGTCTTGCGGGGACAACCTTGGCGCAGGGCTTCCGCCAGGCGGATGGCCGTGCCCGAGGGGGCGTCGGCCTTCCGGGCATGGTGGGACTCCATCACAAAGGGGTCGCGCTCAGGGTTCGGCTGGCAGTATCGGCCCAGCA
>CAZPUI010001022.1:0-1877 GCA_964589695.1 uncultured Solibacteraceae bacterium
TCCAGCTTCGTGCACGAGGCCCACGACAAGCTCAAGGCCCTCAAGCCGGGCCTGACGTACGAATACAAGCCGGTGGTGCTGATGGAGAATGGCAAGCCGTTCACCATGGCCCTCTCAGGGCCGGCCGGGGCCGATCTCCAGAGCAAGGACCGGGTGGTGTGGACCCCAACCATCTCCCAGGCTGGACAGAAGGGGGCATTCCTCCTGACGGTCACTTCAGGCAGCGGCCTGCAGGCCGTCCAGCGGTGGGAGCTGGATCCAGAAATGCGAAAGGCCCCCTCCAGCATCAACCTCTCCCCCGTTGCAGCCACTGGGGCCCTCCCCACCGAAGGGAAACCGTTTCGGTGGCGAGTGGGCTTTGAGGATGATGATTCGGATTCGGTCACGTGCGTGTTCAGGAAGCCGGTGGAGGCGGATTACAACTCCAGCACCCGGATGATCACCTGGACACCACCGCAGGGCTCCTCCAGCAGGCCCTCCGACACCTACATGGATTTCGACCTGGTGAACAACGTCGGCCAGAAGACGGCCTTCTTCCAGCTGATCTCCGTTGAGAAGAACCCCACGCCAGCGGTCACCCCCATCCAACAGGTGCAGGAGTTGAAGGAAGGGGCCTATGTCGAGATTCGATACCAGGTGACCGACCCGAACGGAGAACCGATTCAAGCGGAGCGATTCGGCACCCGGGTGATCTTTCGGGGGGAGGACTTGGTTCCTTCGCCAACCGTGCGCTGGGATCACACCACCAAGGTCGCCACAGTCGGCTGGGTCGTTCCAACCGCTGGCCCGATGAGGGACAAGCAGGTTGCCATCATCCTGTCGTACACCAACTCCTTCGGGGTTGTCGGCTCCAGCGAGATGCTCCCCACGGTGCGCGGGAACCTGGGCCCTGTCTTCACGGCCGTTTCCTCAAATCCCTCGACCATCCCGGCCGGCGCCACGGGCACCTGGACCTTTGGGGTGACGGATCCTGAGGGGGATGCCATTGATGAAACCAAGTTCTCGGCAGGGGTGCTGTACCTGGGTGGGGCGGTTTCGACCGCACCGACCCTGCGTTGGGATGCGCTCCGAAAGACCATCTCGGCCTCGTGGACATCGAGCACCGCGGGCAAGTACGTGGGCTCCCAGGTCCAGCTCGTGGTGGAAGCCGCGGACTCCTTCGGGCATCTGAATCAGATCATCGTTCCGATCATGATCACCGTGCCGGCCTTGTAAGGGAGCACTGATGTGCGGGTTGCTGAGCCTCCTTGGAGGCCTGCTGTTGTTCTGTGTGCAGCCGATGATCGCCAAGCTCGTCCTTCCATCCCTGGGAGGAGGGGCGGGCGTCTGGGCGGCCTGCATGGTGGTGTTCCAGCTGCTGCTTCTCCTTGGTTACTGCTACGCCGACAGGTTGATGTCGAAGGCGTGGGCCCAATCCCGCGGGATCCACCTGGCAGTTCTTGGCCTGGCGGTGGTTGCCTTTGTCGTTCAGTGGATCCAGAAGGGGACGCCCTTGCCCCTGGAAGGAGCCAACCTGAGCTGGCTGGCCCCAGGCCTCCGGGTGGCCGTGCTGGTGTTCCTGGCGGTGGGGCTTCCCTTTCTGGTGCTTAGCACCACGGCACCCCTGGTGCAGGCCGTGTTTGCCAGGGCTGTGCCCAACCGCTCTCCGTATCGGCTCTACGCGCTCTCGAATGCCGGGAGCCTTGGGAGCTTGCTCCTCTACCCACTGGCGATCGAGCCGTTCGCCTCGATCCACGCTCAGGCAACGGCCTTCGGAGTCGCCTTCCTGGGGTACTGCATTCTGATGGCAGTCCTTTTCCTGCGGCGCGCCAATCTACCGGAACTCCTCCAGGACAACACGGACCATGAAGAGGGGGGAGTGCCCACGCGGAGCCGTT
>CAZPUI010001023.1:0-1875 GCA_964589695.1 uncultured Solibacteraceae bacterium
GACGGATATGAACCGATCAAGGGCGAATTCATAAATGGCAGATTGACCCTCGGCGAAAATATATCCGATTTAGGGGGCTTAAAGTTGGCCTACACCGCTTATGAGATGAGCTTAAATAGTAGACCTAGTCCTGTAATAGAAGGTTTTACGGGGGAGCAGCGTTTTTTTATTGGATTTGCTCAGATAAATCGTAATCTCATCCGGGATGCAGCATTATCCGTCTTTCTAAAGACAGATGGACACAGTCCTAGACGGTATCGTGTGATAGGACCACTCTCTAACATGCCCGAGTTCCACAAGGCCTTCGGGGTACAAGACGGAGAACCCATGATGAGGCCGGTAGTGGAACGACCTGTGATTTGGTAACAAGGTAACGGTAGCAATGAAAACAATTGACTTGTCTGAATTGTTGTCACGGGTCTAGTATGGAAATTTTGAGTTTGGATCAGAAATGGGCCAAAAAACAACCTCCTCCCCACTTTTAGACCAAGGGTGGTGAGACTCCAGGGTCATTCTGATCCCCTTCTCCAGCGGGGTAGGGCGACCCTGAGCTCCGCCAGTTCAAGATGTGCCGTGTAGCGCAGTGTTGGGACGAGCGTGGCATGCCCTAGAACTTTGGCTGTCTTGTTGAGGTCGCCGGAGTTCCGCTGAAACTCCATGCCGAAGGTGTGGCGGAGCGCATGGGGCGTGATTCGCTTGGCGATTGCTGCAAAATTCACTCGTCCCTTTAGCACATAACGGATGCCGAAGGTGCTGAGCCGCTGATTCTCCCGAGTTTTTGCGCCCCGATCCTCCGCCAGGAACATCGGCCCATGATCACCAACCTTCCGGTCACCGGCGGCCAGGTAGTGCTGAATGGCCTCAGACACCTCCTCGGTGATGGGCACCAGACGATCCTTATTGCCCTTTCCCTTACGAACCCAAAGGACGGGCTCCCCGTCCACTTCCACCAGGTCCGAGCAGTCGAGACCTTGGACCTCGGACACCCTAATTCCCGAGCCGAGCATCACAAGAACCAGGGCCCGGTCCCGCAGGCTGAGTGCCGCGTCAATCAGACGGTCCGCCTCACCTCGCGTGCAGGTTTGATAGGGACGCACAACGTCGGCTCGAGGCACCCGGAGCAGCCGCTCTGCCACCCGCAGCGGGAACGCCAGTCCCCCCATGTCCGAGCACCACCCGAGGAAGCTCCGGAGCGCAGATAGGGCCTGGGCGTGGGTGGCCGGCCCGCGGCCGTCGGCCATGAGAATCTCGCGGTAGCGGACCAGGTGCTCAGCGGTCATCTCCGCGAGGCTCGTAAGACCCATCAGGCGGAAGGCCTCCAGAATATGGCGCCGATAAGCCCTTCGGGTGTGCTCGGAGTCCACCGCGGTGGACAGAAAGGCTTCTAGGGGCCTCCTATAGCCGCCCGGTTCCGCCGGAAGGGCCTCCTCGAGGGACACTAGGCCGTTATCCACGGGATTCCTCTTTTCGAAGGCCAGCCTCGATGATCTTTCGGGTGACATCCAGCACGCGATCAGCGCGGGTTTCAAAGCTGCTCTGGTCCTCCGGACAGCGCAAACAGATGAGGGTGGTGGTGCAATTGCCAGCGGCGATGTAGGCCCCAGGCGATTCGTGCCACTCAAGCTCCAGATCGCACGTGGGGCAGAAGGCTTTTAGGTGGCCGACGCGTCTGTGGCGACGATCGGGCCACCAGCGCCAGAGCACGGCACCCACGGTGGCTTCTTCGGGCTGCACCGACGCCTTGGATGCCCCCACGGGCGGGTCCGGTGGAACTGCCGACCCTCGGCGACTCCAGAGAGCCCAGGCCACGCCTCCACAAGTAAGCATGAGGATCAGCCAGACCGAAATCCGAACGCCGGCCGTTAGGCCGACCCA
>CAZPUI010001024.1:0-1872 GCA_964589695.1 uncultured Solibacteraceae bacterium
GCTGTCGTGAGGCAGTACCTTCTGGATTCCAATTTTTGTATTGCCTGTCTGCGTCGCAGGGCGTGGGCCCTGGGTGCCCTTTCGGTCATGCCCCCTTCCGCCGTGGTGGTATCCGCCCTGACCGTGGGTGGACTCCTGCTGGGGGCCCACCTGTCCCAGGATCCGCCCCGCGAGCGCCCCAAGGTGGAAGCCTTCCTTCGGCCCATGGCTGTTCTGCCCCTGGGCCAGGGCGAGGCGGAGGTGTGGGCTGAACTGGAGGCTCGGCTTCGCAGGTCTGGGCAGCGCATCGAAGCGGAGGATGGCCTCATCGCCGCCACGGCCCTGGCCCAAGACCGGGTGCTGGTGACGGGCAACCTGCGGCCTTTCACCCGGGTCGAGGGCCTCGAGGTTGTGGATTGGGAGGCCCAGTCTCCCGAGGTTCACCCGTGAACGCTGACTCCTACGAACACCTGGCCGAACGCTACGATGCGATCTTCAGGCTCAATCCCGACACCGTGGCTTTCCTGGAGGCGCAACTGGGGGGGCTGGCGGGGCGGCGCATCGTGGATGCAGGCTGCGGTACGGGGACCTTGGCGCTGGAACTGGCGGGGCGAGGGGCGGAGGTGCTGGGGGTCGATCTGGATGGGGCGCTGTTGGTACACGCCAGGGCCAAGGCGACGGGAGCGCATCCATTCCGGGTCCTGCAGGCGGATATGTGTGCGTTTCCGGCCGAACCCAACTCCCTGGAGGGTGTGCTCTGCCTGGGGAACACCCTGGTCCACCTTCCGGATCCTGCGGCAGTCCTGGCCTTCCTGCGCCATGCCCGCGCCATGCTGGTGGCGGGGGGCGCGGCTGTGGTGCAGACCGTGAACTACGATCGGGTTCTGGACCAGGGACTGACCTCCCTGCCGACCCTGGAGGGTCCGGGATGGCGCTTCGAGCGCCACTATGCGCCTGAAGGGGATCGTATTCGGTTCATCACCTTGCTCACCGAGGGGGCCCTGATCACCCGCGGAGAACACCGGCTGCTGCCCCTGCGGGGAGGGGAACTCGACGGGTTGGCGCGGGATGCGGGCTTCACCTCGGTGGACCTTTTTGGTGGCTTCGATGGCCGTCCCTTCGGCCCGGAAGCCCCGGCGCTGGTGGCGGTGCTGCGGGGGTGAGGCCGCCCCTCCTTTAAGGTCGATTTCCAGGGCGCATGCCGCTGTTCTCGATGGCGTCTCCGCCTATACCTGCCTGTCGTACCCCGCCCTCCCAAGGATCGGGCAGCGTTCAGAGGCCTTCCGGTCCCAACATCGCTTCCCTCCATGCTCGCCGGTATCCTGATCTCGTTGTGGAGTTCCCTATGCATCGGCGACTTACATCGCGCCTTTTCGGCTGTCTTGGTTTGTTCTGGGCCTTTCTTGGGGCAGCTGTGGACCCCCAAACTGCACTGCCCTCCCGAGCCCCGGCACGGGGGGTGGCGCTTTCCCACCTCCGTCCTGAGGATTCCAAGCCCGCGATTCCCTTGGCACAGCGCCCGAGTACTGGCATGGCAGGCCGTCTCGGGGTGCCCTTTGGAAAGGTTGATCCGAACCGCGACCTCCAAACCAACGTCTCTGCCGGCGGGCCACCCCGGAACGACTTGAACGGGGATGGAACATCCGACCTTCTTTGGCGCCATGCCACCCTTGGGACGGTCTATGCCATGCCCCTGGTCGGACCTGCGGTCCAACCCGGGGCCGTGCTCTGGACCGAGGCCAATCCCGAATGGCAGATCGTTGGAAGCGGGGATTTGAATGGGGACCAGAGGACTGATCTCGTGTGGTGGAACAGCCGCACGGGGATGACCTACGGGATGCTGGTGGACGACCTGCGGGTCACGGAAGGTGGCCCCCTCCATGTGGAACCCGA
>CAZPUI010001025.1:0-1871 GCA_964589695.1 uncultured Solibacteraceae bacterium
GGAATGTCCATGCACTGTTTCCCCTTGGGGGCATCGCTGGCCGCGTGTCCAGCACCGGGCCAAAATCCAGAGGGTTCTTTTCAGTCGTTCCAGGGCCTGGCGCCACCTCCTCCACTGCCGCAGGTCCCCGATCCACGAAATGGACGCGTTCCGGAGTGGTGATCTGCAAAACGGATCACCCCCAGCGGGACCGTTGCCCCGGAGACCCCATGTCCCACCTGCTCCTGCTGGAAGACCTCACGGACAGTCGCCGCAGCCTCGAACAACACCTCAAGCGGGAGGGCTTCACCCTCCATGCCTTCGTCCAGGGCAAGGAAGCCCAGCGCTTCCTGACCCAGAGCGCCTCAGGCCATGCCGCCCGGCTGGATGCGGCCATCCTCGACTTGAGCACCGCGGCCCTGGAACCCCTGGAGACTCTCCGAACCATCCGCTCGGACAAACACCTGAAGCACCTGCCCGTGGTCCTGCTCACCACCCGGGCGGAAGAGATCGATCGCGTCCTCGCCCTGAACCTGGGGGCCGATGACTACATCTCCCGCCCCTTCAGCAGCCGGGAACTCGTGGCCCGCCTGCGGGCCCTGTTGCGGCGGGCAACCTTCATGGACAAGGGCGAGAAGCCAATGCAGATCACCTTCGGCCCCCTGGCCGTGGACCTGGAAAAGCATGTGGCCCACCAGAACGGAGAGCCCCTGGACCTGACGAGGCGGGAATTCGAGCTTCTGGCCTTCTTCATTCAGAATCCTCGGAAGGTCCTGAGCCGGGAGAAGATCCTGCAATTGGTCTGGGGCCTGGAATACCTGGGGGAGTCTCGCACCATCGACGCCCATGTGCGAAGGATCAGGGCCAAGCTGGGGGAGGAGGGACCCCTCATCGAGACCGTGGTGGGCGTGGGCTACCGCCTGGGTCCAGTGCTCGGGTGAATTCGCCGATGGGGGCCCAAGTCTCCTACACTTAGGAAAGGCATGTGCCCTTCGGCAGGTGCCTCGGAGGTGCCATGTCCCTGAATGCCCTGATCCGCTGGTTCAAGCCCCGAGAGATGGTCTTCTTCGACCTCATGGAGGGTGCTGCGGGCAACCTGGTGGACATGAGTCGGTTGTTTGCCCACGAGCTTCGCAGCGGTGATGCGGGGCGCATCCAGGCCATGCGCAAGCAGCTGAAGGAACTGGAGCACCGAGGGGATGCGCTCACCCACGACCTGCTGGATCACCTGGATCGGACCTTTGTGACGCCCTTGGAACGGGAGGATATTCTGGCCCTCACCCATGCCATGGACGATGTGGCGGACTGCATGGACGCCGCGGCCGAACGCCTGGTGCTCTACAGGATCGAGACGGTGCTGCCCATCGCCAAGGACATGGCCGATCTGCTTGTGCTGGGGACCGAGAGCCTCCTGCCCCTGATTCAGAGCCTGCGCAGCATGGCGGATGTCAAGGGTATCCGAACGCGCATCCAGGAGCTGAACACCTTGGAGAACCAGTCCGACTCCCTGTACCACGCCGCCCTGGCCTTGCTCTTCGAGAACCCCACGGATCCCATCTACCTCATGAAGTGGAAGGAGATCTTCAGCGTCATGGAAGACGCCATGGATCGTATCGAGCTCGTGGGCAAGGTCGTGGGTTCCACCGTCATGCGCAACGCCTGAGCCCCCATGACCCTCGGAATCCTCATCACTATCGTTCTCCTGGCCCTGGCCTTCGACTACATCAACGGATTTCACGACACCGCGAATGCCATTGCCACCGTGGTTTCCACAGGCGTCCTCACCGCCCGGAACGCCATCCTCATGGCCGCCGTCCTCAATTTCGGGGGGGCCCTCATGGGCGTTCAGGTGGCCACCACCATCGCCAAGGGCATCGCGGATGCCAGCGTGA
>CAZPUI010001026.1:0-1870 GCA_964589695.1 uncultured Solibacteraceae bacterium
GACCTTCTGGATTTGAGCCGCATCGAGGCGGGGAAGCTGAGCCTCGAGGCCCAGCCCTTCGACCTGAGGGCCTTGGTGGATGACGCCATGGCGCTTCTGACCTCCCGAGCCGAGGAGAAGGGCCTCCTGCTCCTGGCCCTGGTGGCCCCCGAGGTGCCGGCGCGGCTGGTGGGGGATCCCCATCGGGTGCGGCAGATGCTCGTGAACCTCCTGTCCAATGCCGTGAAATTCACCGCCCAGGGCCATGTCCTGTGCCGCGTGGAGGCCCAGGAGGACCGGATCCGGGTGGAGGTGGAGGATACGGGGGAAGGCATTCCCCTGGAGGTCCAATCCCGGCTCTTCACGGCCTTCACCCAGGCGGAATCCGCGGCCAAGGCCCAGGGCACGGGTCTTGGCCTTTCCATCACCAAACAATTGGCGCACCTCATGGGGGGCGAGGTGGGGGTGGAGAGCGAACCCGGGCGAGGGTCACGCTTCTTCTTCAGCTTCAAGGCCGAGGCCCTGGAGGCCTGGGAGGTGCCCGAGGTCCTCCGCGACCTCCACCTGGGCGCCAGGGTGGAGACCTCCATCCTCAGGGAACATCTGCCCGCCCTCTTCCCCGGGGTCCAGTGGAGGGAGGAGGGGGCTGGCCTCCAGGTGGTGGAAGCCCCGACGGGCTCCCTGGCCCTGGTGGGAGCTACGGTCAGGCCCCTTCCCATGCCCTTGACCACCCGCCATATCGTCCTGGCCCTGGCCCAGCCCGAGGCCGAGGAACCCCGCGCCCCCCTCTGGGGCCGGGTGCTGGTGGCGGACGACAATGGTCCCAACCGCCTGCTGGCGGAATTGATGCTGCGCCAACTGGGGCTGGAGCACCGGACGGTGGTGGATGGCCAGGCAGCCCTGGAGGCCTTCCAGGAGGACTTCTTCGATCTGGTGATCCTGGATGGCAACATGCCTCGCCTGGATGGGGCCGCCACCCTGCGGGCCCTGAGGGGCCTGCCCCGGGGCGCGGAGGTGCCGGTGCTCATCTATTCCGCCTCCATGTCCAAGGAGCGGATCCAGGACTTCCTGGCCATGGGCTTCGACGACACCCTGATGAAACCCGCGGAGCTCCAGGATTTCCGACGCGCCGTGGGGCAGCGCATCCGGGCCATGAACGACCAGGCCCTGGACCGGGAACACCTGGCCAAGCTGAACCTCGCGCTGGGGGGTCCCCAGGCCCTGGTGGAGTTCACGCGGGAGGCCCTGGAGGATGCCGAGATGCGCCTCCAGCGCCTCCAGGGGGCCGATCCCGAGGAGACCCGCAACCAGGCCCACGACCTCAAGAATGACGCCGCCAACCTGGGGCTCCGGCGCCTGGCCCTCATGGCCGAAGATCTGGAACACCGGGCCCTGACCTCCAGCCCCGAGGAACGCCAGGCCCGGCTTCAGGGCATTGGGAAGGTTTTTGACGCGTGTCGAGGTGTCCTGAGTTTGTGACAACGCCGTGGTCCTGAACCGGGCTGCGCCGGTGGCGCGGATCCTGGGTCATGGGCGGACAAGTCACGATTCGGAGAACCGGGACCGGCCCCCCCTCGGCCTGGCTTCATGGACCGGAAGTTGTCCCACCCCAAACCCCCAGTACTGCGCGTCCCGCCCGGGCGTTGTAAGCTGGACCCTCGCTCGCATGGCGGAATGGCAGACGCGACGGACTCAAAATCCGTTGTCCGAAAGGGCGTGAGGGTTCGAGTCCCTCTGCGAGCACCAGACCCCCAAGGGTGTAGCCGATCCCAACCTCAAGCGCAGCTGCCAAGGCCAGGACGCCTTGGCCAAGGGTCAGGGACTGCCCCTGGACCCGCCCTCCATGGCCAAGTGTTTGGTTGCAGCCCCTCTGCGGGCCACCTTAAAACCC
>CAZPUI010001027.1:0-1866 GCA_964589695.1 uncultured Solibacteraceae bacterium
GGACCCCCGACGGCGGCATCCTCTTCATCCTGGGGGACGTGGCGGGCCATTCCGTCATCAGCTCATACGCCGTGGCCGCCTTCCTGGGCATGCTGGCCTCCTTCGCCGAGGACTGGGCGGACCTGCGGGCCCTGGCCCGGCGCCTCAACCAAGGCATCCAGGATGGCCCCTTCTCCGAGGTGCCCATCTGCGCCCTCCTGGGCCATTGGCACCCGGACCTGGGTCGCCTGCGGCTCCTGAACGCAGGCATTCCCCATGGCGCACTGTACCGGGCCACCCAGGGTCGGGTCCTGTCCATCCCCATCAATGGCGCCCCCTTGGGCATCCTGCCGGACCCTCCCCTGGATGAGACGGTCCTGAACCTCCGCCCCGGGGATCGCCTGCTCCTGGGCACCGATGGTTTCTTCGAGGCCGCTGACATGGGCCGCACCCTCTTCGAGGCCAAGGCCCTCGCCCAGTGGGGCCTGCTCAAGGACAGCCCCGTGCAGTGGGCCCTGAGCCTGGTGTGCGAGGCCGCCCGGGCCCATTGCGATGGCAAGCTCACGGATGACCTGTTGGTGGTGGGCTTCGAGCAGGGGCCAACCCATCCACCCAAGGGGATGTTCTTCCGAGACCTGGCCTCCACCGCCGAGGCCATCGACGAGGCCTGTGAGGCATTCAAGGTTTTCATGGAGGCTGCCGAGGAAGGTGGCGCATCCTCCCCTTCCCACCGCTTCGATGTGCTCCTGGCCGTACGCGAAGCCCTCACCAATGCGGCCTTCCATGGCAACCAAAACCAGCCTTCCGCCCACGTTCGCCTCCAGGCCTGGAAGGAGGGAGAGCCCTGCCACCTGGTGGTGCGGGTGGCGGACGAGGGGGGCGGCTTCGACTATGCGGGACACGCCCCACCCGGTGAGATCGACAGCGACCGGGGACGTGGCCTGCCGCTCATCCGGCACATCAGCACCCGCTCCAGCATGGTGGGCAGCGAACTGACCATGACCTTCGAACCCAAGGAATCCGACCATGAGCGATGACACCCAGATCCTGCGCATTCCCATGGAGGTCAACCTCCTGGCCAGTACGGTGGAAGCGGAACGGTCCCGGCTCCAGGCCCTGCTCCAGCATGCCCGTGGTCCCGTGGTGCTGGACCTCCGCAAGGTGGAAGAGATCGACTCCCTGGGCATCACCCTGGTCCTGGGCACCTTCAAGTCCTGCCATAAAAACGGGTTGCCCTTCTCCTTGGAGGGCGTGAACCCCGACCTCATGCGGGTCTTCCGTCTCTTCAGCCTGCCCAAGCTCTTCCCGGTGAAGGAGATCTGAGATGGGCTCCCTGGTGGACGACAGCATCATTGCGGAGTTTGTGGCCGAGAGCCGGGACCATCTCAGCCAGGTGGAGCCGGATTTCCTCACCCTGGAGCGGGAGGGGGGCAAGGCCCCGAAGGAGGTCATCAACCGGGTCTTCCGGGCCATCCATAGCATCAAGGGGGGGGCCGGTTTCCTGGCCTTCGAAAGCCTGAAGACCCTCAGCCATGTCATGGAAGGGGTGCTCACCCAGGTGCGGGACGGCAAGTTGGAGCCCGACACGACGGTCATGGATGGGCTCTTTGCGGGCCTCGACCGACTCAAGGCCATGCTGGACGATATCCACCAGAGCGATCACGTTCCCTGCCAATCGGAACTGGTGACCCTGAACGAAATTCTGGAACACCAGGGGGTAAGCCTGGGGCGGACCATCTCGGTGAGCATGCTCCATGAGGGCCAGAAGCGCGAATTCGAGCTGGAGGCCGAGGCCGCCCGCCTCGCGCTCGGACGGGGCAGGCTCCACTTCCTGGCCCCGGCCTACCTGCGCAAGGACATCAAGGACACGGGCCTGACCCCCCCGGG
>CAZPUI010001028.1:0-1863 GCA_964589695.1 uncultured Solibacteraceae bacterium
CCTGGACCGCCAGCACGGACAATGTGGCCGTGACCGGGTACCGGGTGCTGCGCAACGGCACACCCGTGGCCACCCCCTCGGGGACCAGCTTCAATGACACGGGCCTCAGCCCCAGCACCGCCTACACCTACACCGTGGCGGCCCGGGATGCGGCGGGGAACTGGAGCACGGCTTCTTCGGCCCTGAATGTCACCACCCCGTCGGCCTCCACGGGCCTCAACACCGCGCCCCTCACCCAGACCGCGAAGCTGGTGATGATCCACGCCTCCATTGGCCGGGCCTGGCTGGGGGATGCGGAGGGGTACGGGGCCTTCGGCAGCCGTCTCTGCGAGAACGGCTACTACGTCAGCGATCTGGACCGGGACTGGGACGCCGTTCAGAACGAGAACGTCTTCTCCAACCGGGGCGACTCGCCCCTGGAACTGGGCACGGGCCACTCCTCCTTCTACAGGGTCTTCACGGACACCACCCTGCAGTCCAACGGGAAGACCCGGTCCCAGAACATCCTGGAGTCCGTCTTCACGGCCAACCACGCCCACTCCATGGGCACCGCGTACCTGCGCAACCGACCCAATCCCGGGGGCGAGAACGAGGTCATCCTCTTCAAGCCCACCCACATCGCCTCGGGGGTCCGGAGCGCCAATGCCGTCCCCTGGACAAGCCTGAAAACCGCGCCTTCCTGGGACCAGGCCCACACCCTGCCGAACATCCAGGAGCTCTACCGGGACCTGCTGCAGTACCTCAAGGCCTACCCCCAGAAGATGTTCGTGCTCGTCACGCCACCGCCCTTCGGCCCTGCCGAAACCGGGAATCCGGATTTCAGCAATGCCGAATTCGCGGCCAACGCCCGCCAATTGAACCACTGGTTCGTCCACCAGTGGCTGCAGGAGGCCGGGCATGTGAACAAGAACGTCTATGTGCTGGACTTCTACAACGTGATCACAGGCCCAAACAACCAGCACCGCAGCGTGGGGGCCGCGAACAACGCCACCATCGAGCACGTGGTGGGGGCGGGATCTTCCAACTTCGGCTACTCGGGCTACTACGTGAACCCGGCGGATCCCCACCCCGGCCCCGGGGGCACCGCGGGCAGCCCCGGGAACAAGCTCAGCGCTTCGTTCGTCCCGATGCTTAACGCCTACTACCGTCTCTTCCAGGCCTGGAAGGCCCAGGGCCCCGCAGTACCTGCGAACCTCGCCACCAGCGCCCTCACGGCCCAAAGCCTCACCCTGACCTGGACGGCCCCCGGGGCCAGCACCTTCCGGGTCTTCCGGAACGGAACCCAGGTGGGAACCCCCAGCACGGCCCGTTTCGACGATACGGGACTCACCGCGGGCACCACCTACAGCTACACCGTGATGGCAGGGGATGCTTCCGGGGCCTGGAGTGCCCCCAGTGCCGCCCACAGTGTCACCACCGCCACCGGCACCGCGGATCCCTGGAGTGATGCGGGCAGGACCGTGGTGGATGTCAGCACGGTGGCCGAGCTGCGGTCGGCCCTCACCCAGGCCAACGCCCAGGGGAGCACCACCCTCTACCTGGCCGATGGCACCTACACCCTCAGCGATCAGCTTCGGATCACGGCCCCCGATATCACCCTGCGCTCCCGCTCCGGGAACCGCGCAGGGGTGATCCTCCGGGGCCAGGGGGCCACCAACGGGAACGTGGGTTATGTGCTGAGCGTGGAGGCAAACCGGTTCAGGGTTCGGGATCTGAGCCTGGGCGAGGTCTACTTCCACGGAATCCAGGTCCACGGCGAACTCGGCGTCAGCGACTTCCATGCCCGGAACGTGCGGTTCTACGACATCCGGGAGCAGACGCCCAAGGTGACCACCCTGGCCGGTGGGAGCGTCTTCTCGGAAA
>CAZPUI010001029.1:0-1860 GCA_964589695.1 uncultured Solibacteraceae bacterium
CCCGGGCGCAACCAGCCCGCGGGGTGAGCCCAGCGAACCCGCGTTCGAGTCGCGCCGGTTGCACCAGCTAAGCCAGCGCCCAGCGCTGGCTTTTCAATTTCTCCCCCCCGATTCGAACGCGCGATCGGGATGGTTCCCCAAGGTCGCCAATCCACCGGGGAGGCCCGCCACGACAGGCTTAGAGCGGCTCACCTGGGTTGTGATGGGAGTGGAGACGGACATGGGCCTCCAGACCACATACAGGAACGGCATAATCCCCGCTTGGTGGACGGCCACTTTCAGAACCTGGATCTGAGGCTCCCAGCGGTACAGGGCCTGGCCTTCTCGACATCTGGCGTTTGGGCCGAGTGATTGTCCCATCCCTCATTCGAAATTGATCTTGGGGAAAGCGGTTGAGGATGGGGATGGACCCCCATCCGACCGCAGCAGCGCGAAGGGAGGAAAGGACCGAATTGGCCTAACCGATGACCACCTGCAGGGGTGAGGCCCAGGTGTCCGATTCACCGGGCGAGGTCATAGGCTTTCTGGAGAATGCATAGATCAAAGGCGGGGCGCATCAGGGTTCATCCGGGAAAAACAACCGCCTGCGGCGGGCGGGGGCCCATGGGGGGCTTCGCGTGCTTCGAAGCCCCCCAAAGGCACCCCCCAAACCCTCTTGCCAAAGAGCCAAAGGGCAAGAGAACAAAGGCCGAGGGGCCCACCCTACGGCGTCCTAGGCAGGGCCAACACCACACGGAACCCGAGGTTGCGGCCGCTGACCGACGGGATGAGGGGCCAACGGTAGGCCGAGCGGCACGAGTAGCCGTTGGTGTTCCAACCGCCCCCGCGGTACACGCGGTTAGAGCCAATTTTGGGGCCCACAGGGTTCAGCTGGGCCTCGCTTCCGTAGGATCCATAATAGTCCTGGCACCATTCCCAGACATTGCCCGCCATGTCGAAGAGCCCAAAGGCGTTGGCGACCTTGCCCCCCACGGGGTGCGTAGTGCCGCCTGAGTTTGATTCGTACCAGGCGTAGTTCCCGACTTGGGTGTTGGAGGGGTCATCGCCCCAGAAGAAGCGGGTGCTCGTGCCGCCCCTGGCGGCATACTCCCATTCCGCCTCCGTGGGCAGGCGGAACACGAGCCCCGCAGGACGGGAACCCGCCGTGGCCTCGTTCAGCTTCTCCAGGAAGCCCCCCGCCTGGGAGATGTCCAGGTAGCTCACCTGCTCCACGGGACGGCTTGTGTCACCCGTGAAGTAACTCGGGTTGCTACCCATGAGCGCCACCCACTGGGCCTGGGTGGTCTCGAACTGGGCCATGGAAAAGGGGCTGAGGGTCACCAAGTGCTGGGGGCGCTCATTGTCTAAATTCCCCGTGTCGCTTATAGGCGACCCCATGGAATAGGTGCCCCCGGGGATGGCCACCAGGTCCAGCTTGACGTTGCCGGGGAGGGTGAAGGTGGTGGTGCTGGGGCCACCCGACACAGTGACCGTGGCCGTGGCCGTGTAGTCCTTGCCGTCCAGCCCTCTGACAGAAAGGGTGTAGGTCGTGGTCCCGCCGGGCCGCACGATCCGGCTGTCCGAGGCCGCCACGTACCCGATCCCCTGGTTGATGCTTTGGGAGGATGCATTGGTCACCGTCCAGGACAGCGTGCTGATGCCCCAGGCGGAGATGGAAGTAGGGTCGGCCTTGAAGGAAAGGACCGGGGTTGTGGGGGTGGTGGCGGCCAAAACAACACGGAACCCGATGCCGGCTGAGCGGTTCGTCGGCGTGTAGTTCTTTCGGCAGGCCGAGCGGCAGAATCGGCCGTAGCTGCCCCAACTGCCCCCGCGGAACACACGGTTAGAGCCAATTATGGGTCCTACAGGGTTCACCTGGGC
>CAZPUI010001030.1:0-1859 GCA_964589695.1 uncultured Solibacteraceae bacterium
CCCCCCTGGAGAAGGGGGCGGCGGCCGGGCCAGGCGCGGTCGACCCCCCAGGCCGTGAGAACGGCCGGCGCACCATCGACCAGTTCGGCGCCCAGGGCCAGCAAGCGGGCGCCCAACCCTCCTGCGGCGCCGGTGTGGGGGCCCCTGGGAAGCCCCAGGGACAGAAGCCGGGCCTCCAGGATGGGAAGCTCCTCAGGGCCCGCACCCTTCTGGGGCCCGAACACCCTGGCGGCATCCTCCAGGCTCGTGTGCACATCGCAAAAGACCCTGCAGGCAGGAAGTTTCATGGGAGGCCAATCCTGGCCCCCATCCACGGTGGCACTGCCCCCCAGACCCACCCACAGGGCCGGGGCGCTGGAGAGGTCCGCCAGAAGGGTTCCCAGTCCCCGGCTGGAGGCTTCCAAAGGGGCCAGCCTTTCGAGGCCCGCCAAGCCGATCACCTGGGCACACTCCACCGCCAGGGTGCCATCCTCCAGTTCCAGGACGGGCACCGGGCGCACCTGACCGAAGGGATCTGCGGCTGCGTGACTCCGCCAGCGACCTCCCAGGGCATGGTGCAGGCACTGGAGAAAACCATCCCCACCGTCCGAAAGGGGCAGGAGCCGATCCCCAGGTTCGGCCAGGAACTGGGCGGCCTGGAGAGGGGTGCGGGTGCCCTTGAAGGCCGTGGGGGCGATCAGTCGCATGGGTCGGGGCGGCGGGGCAGGAGCGTGGGCAGGGCCAAGAGGAGCATGCCCAGGTCCCTCAGGATGGCCCAGCGCATGTCCACAAGGCGTTCTTGGGTGGTGCGGGGTCCGGTGGGGGTGGAGAAGCATCCGCAGTCCACGGGGTGCCCCCGCAGGAGGTTGAAGGAAAGGGCCAGGATGAAGGCCACCAGAAATGTCGAGACCCAGACGGTGGCCTCCCTTACCCAGAGTCCAAGGCAGAGCGCGAGTCCTGTGAGCGCTTCCATCCAGGGCAACCCCAGGGCCAGGGGATGCACGGACCAGGCGGGGAAGAGGTCGTAGGCCCAGATCGTCTTGGCGAAGGATGGAGGATCCACCAGTTTGGGGATGGCGGCAGCCACGAAGAGGGCGCCCAGGGCGATCTGACAGCGGACCACCAGCCATGGATGGGTGAGTGCCTGCTTCATCGCTGCGCTCCTTTGCGCACCGGACGGCCCGCCCTTACCCAGTCCGGAAAACCTTCCTTGTAGATCAAAACCTGCCGGTAGCCCAGGGTCAAAAGCCGGGCCCCCAATTGGTGGCTGTCCTGGCAATCCCCACCGCCGCAGTAAAGCACCAGGGGATCACGGGAGCCTGCGCCGCTGTCGGCCTCGAAGGTGGTCAGCCGGACTTCCAGATCGGATTCCCACACGGGAAGGCTGTAGGCCCCGGCGATGTGGCCGGCCTCGTAGTCCGCGCTTCGCCGGGCATCCAGCATCCGGGCTCCGGTCTGGAAGTGCGCCCAGGCCTCATCGCCCGTGATCTCCCGCAGGGGGTGCGAGGCGGTGGGGGATGGAGGTGTGGGGACCACCGTCGGTGGGGTGGGGACAGGGGTGCGTCGGGGTTCCGGTGCAGGCGCTTGAGGGGAAAGGGTGGGTCTGGGGCTTGGGGGCGCTGGCACCGAGGAAACCATGGGCTGGATCGGGGCAGGCCCCAGGTCGGCGACTTCCAGGGGACGGCCCAGCCAGGCCAGGTGTCGACGCGGTGGGGCCAGGGCATTGGAAGCCAGGGCGCACACCAGGGCCAGGCTGGGCAGGGCGAGGAGTGGGCGCGGATTCATGGCTTCCCTCCGACTTTCAGTGGGCGTCGTGTCCGGGCGCCCAAGGGTGGCCGCTCCAGGTTCCTGAGGGCGGCGCGCCAGGCTGCCAGGTCCAG
>CAZPUI010001031.1:0-1857 GCA_964589695.1 uncultured Solibacteraceae bacterium
AGGCTTCCGTAGTCGATGACCCCGGTTCCGCCATTCAGCTCCTTGCGGCCTCCGAAGGTGGTCTCCCCAATCACCACCTGGTGCTCGTTCATGTTCCCCACCCGGGTATAGGTGAGGGGCGCCTCGGGGATCTGCCCTAAAAACTTGCCTTTGTTCATGTGAGGAGCGCTGTCCCAGTCGAAGATATCCCGCATGGTCCCGGGCATGTGTCGGGCCCCGGCCTTGAAATAGAGCTCGCCGTACAAGGAATGGCTGTCGGCGGAGTAGGAGATCATGGGGGCCCGATCCTTGCTCGCTCCTTTGGTGACCAGGATGTTCGTGCAGGCGTCGAGGTTCTGGGCGCCGCTGGCCAGGATGGCCGCGGCCGCCGTGAGGATGGGAAACAGCTTCTTCATGGAGGCCCTTTCGTGGTGGGAATGGTCCATCGCGTCGCGAGGCTGCCCCATCCTACAACGGAACACAGCGGCCCTTCGCGGCATGATGGGGGCATGCTCATGACACCTCCCGCCCTTCAGGAAACCCTCCCACCCAGGCCACTGCCCGAAAGGGAACTCCAGTTCCCCGGCTTCAACGCCCATCCTTTAAAAGGCAGTGTGCTGCCAGGTTCGACCTCCACCTGGTTCGTGGTCATGGTGGCTGGAACGGGGCCCATGGACCGCAATTGGTCCAGCCCCCAGTTGCCCAAGGGCACCCCGGGCAAGGACCTGGCCCTGTGGCTCCAGACCCTTGGCCTGGGAAGCCTCCGGTACGACAAGCGCTTCGTCGGAAGCCGCAACCCGAAACTGGATGTGTCGCTGGAGGCCCAGGCGGGCGATGTCAAGGCGGCCTTGGACTTGGCCCGAACCCTGCCCGAGGCCCAGGGGAAAAAGCTCCTCCTGGTCGCCCAGGGTGAAGGGGCCCTCGTGGCCCTCGTGGAAGCGCGGAACGCCGATGCGGCCCTCTTCCTGGGCATGCCCGGCCAGAGCATGGCCTCCCTCCTTCAGACCCAGGTCAGAAACCAACTGCCACCCGAGTCCGCCCGGGACAACCTCGGTTTCCTTGAAGCTGCATTTCAGGCCATTCGCTGGGATCGCCCCATGCCCACCCCGGGCCCCGCCGTCCACTCGGGCCTGGTGAAGATGGTGCGGGGTCTCATGGCCGGGGAAACCCTGCCCTTCGTCAAGGGCACCCTGGACCTGGACCCCTGGGCCATGGCCGGCCGCCTGCCCATCCCGGTGGCTTGTGCCTGGGGCGATCGGGATGTGCAGTCCCCCAAACCCGGGCTGGTGCCCATGGGTTTCAAGGGAACGATCCTGGAACTACCTGGGGCCAACCACCTGCTCCGGAAGGAAGGGCGCACCCTGGCCGAGCTCACACCCGCCAAGGCCCTCACGGCCTATGGCGCCGACACCCCCATGGCCGACCTGGGCCCCTTGGCCACCTGGATCCAGTCCCTTCAATAAACGAAGGGCCGGAAACCCGGCCCCTCCGTGGCAGTTTGACAGATCCTAATTGCCCATCCCGTGTTTGCGCATGATCGCCGCCCGCTGAGCGTCGAATTCAGCCTGGGAGATGAGCTGGCTGTCGAAGAGATCCTTGAGGTCCATCAGCTCTTCCTTGAGGGACTTGGCAGGGGCGGCGGGAGCCGCCGGGGCTGGAGGAGCCTGGGGGGTGCCCATGCCCGCGGGATAGGCCTGCTGCTGCATCTGGCCCATGGCCATACCCATCTGTTTCCCCATCATGTTGCCCATGCCCACGCCCATGCCCAGGCCCATGCCCATGCCCGCCATACCACCGGGATTCGCGGCGGCCAAGGGGAGGCTGTCGGCCACCTGCATCTGGGTGTAGGCGCCCATCACCGGGGCCATCATCCCGACG
>CAZPUI010001032.1:0-1855 GCA_964589695.1 uncultured Solibacteraceae bacterium
GATCATGCCCCGGGTCTCGTCGGTGAGGGGGGTGTGCATGGAAATGACATCCGCCTCGGCCACCAGGGCCTCCAGGCTGGGCTTCAGCTCGGCGATGGGGTGTTCCTTGAGGAAGGGATCGAAGGCGATGATCTTCATGCCGAAGGCCTGGGCGCGCTTGGCGGTCTCGGTGGCGATGGCGCCGGCCCCGATGAGGCCCAGGGTCTTCTTGAAGAGCTCGGTGCGCTTCAACTCGTTCTTCAGGAACTTCCCTTCCTTCATGCCCATGTGGCCTTCGATCAGGCGGGCGGGGATGGCCACCATCAGGGCCATGGCCATCTCGGCCACGGAGACGCTGCTGGCCTTGGGCGTATTGGTGGCCTTGACACCCTTGGCGGCGCAGGCCTTCTTGTCCACGTTGTCCATGCCCACGCCACCCCGGATCACGAGCTTCAGGTTGGGGGCCTGCTCCAGCATTTCCGCCGTAACGGTCGTCTTGGAGCGGATGAGAAGGACGTTGGCCTCGCCCAGCGTGGCCATGTCACTGGAAACCTCGCCGAATACAGCAAGGCGCTCGGGAAGCTTCGCGTCGAACGCGTCAGCGATGAGGATTTTCATTTGGTACCTCCAGGGGAAAAAAGATGAAACACGGAGAACACGGGGAACACGGAGAAGGGCACGGAGAATGACGATTACTCAGAGCACACGGCGGGTGATGCCATCTTTAAGCACTTTGACGTTGAAGTTGAGGATGAGACCCACCTTGCACCCTGTGAGCCGAAGGTAGGTGAGGAGCTGGGCTTCGTGGACAGGAAGCACGGCTTCGACGGTTTTAAGTTCGATGAGCACCAAGTCGTCCACGATCAGATCGGCTCTGAATGCACACTCCAGGGTTTGCCCTTTGTAGATCAGTTGAATGGGCACCTGGCGTTGGCAATGGATCCCTCGTCGCTCAAGCTCATTGACCAGACAGGCTTCGTAGACCGATTCCAGAAGCCCGGGTCCCAGGGCCCGGTGGACCTCAATGGCCGCATCGATTACTTGGCCAGTCAGTTCCTCGAAAATGAGTTCCACAGAAGCACTCTCCGTGTCCTTCTCCGTGTTCCCAGTGTTCTCCGTGTTTACCTGCTTTTCGCCTTTTCAGCCTTCGTACACCCGCACCAGCAGGCCGCTGCGGAGCTTGGGTTCGAACCAGGTGCTCTTGGGGGGCATGATCTGGCCGGCGTCGGCCACGTCCATGAGCTCCACCAGGGAGGTGGGGAACATGGAGAAGGCCACGGCGTAGCCACCCTGCACGCGCTTCTCCAGCTCGTCCATGCCCCGGATGCCGCCCACGAAGTCGATGCGCTTGTCCGTGCGGGGGTCCTGGATGCCCAGGATGGGCTGGAGCAGGTTCTCCTGCAGGATGCTCACATCCAGGCTCTTCACAGGGTCGGAGGCATCCCAGGTGCCGGGCTTGGCGGTGAGGGTGTGCCAGGCGCCGTCGAGATACATGCCGAAGGAATGCAGGGCCTGGGGGCTGCGGGTGGTGTTGGGACCGATCTCGAACTTCTCGCCCACGGCGGCCAGGAAGGCTTCCTTGCTGTGGCCGTTGAGGTCCTTCACCACCCGGTTGTAGTCCATGATCTTCAGCTGGTCGTGGGGGAAGACCACGGCCATGAAGCTCTCGAAAGGCTCGTCCCCCGTGGCCTCCGGCGTTGCGGCCCGGCGGGCCTGGGCGTAGCGGATGGCGGCGGCGGTGCGGTGGTGGCCATCGGCGATGTAGAGGGCAGGGATGCCATCGAAGAGGTGGCAGAGGGCCAGGATGGCCGGCTCATTGTCGATGACCCACACGGTGTGCCCGATGCCATCGGGGGTGACGATGTCATAGACCGGC
>CAZPUI010001033.1:0-1854 GCA_964589695.1 uncultured Solibacteraceae bacterium
CCTGGAAGTTGGGGTCCCAATGCCCCTCAGCCCCGCGGAGCACCGGCAGGTTCGCTTCCAAGGGGGCCGTGCGGAAGTGAGCGTCCATGGCGTGGGCCCCCGCCAGCAGCGCCCTCAAGGCCTCGGGGCGGACGGCCAGGAGGGTGGAGAGTCCGATGGCGCTGGTCATGGAGTAGCGTCCCCCCACCCAGTCCCAGAATTCGAACATGTTGGCGGGATCGATGCCAAAGGCCTGCACCCGTGGGGTGCTGGTGGACACGGCCACGAAATGCCGTGCGATGGCCGCCTCGTCCCCCAGGGCACCCAGGCACCAGGCCCGGGCACTCCGGGCATTGGCCATGGTCTCCTGGGTGGTGAAGGTCTTGCTGGCCACGATGAACAGGGTCTCCTGGGGATCCAGGTCCCGTGTGGCCTCGGAAAAGTCCGTCCCATCCACATTGGAGACGAACCTGAACTCCAGGTCCCGCTGGCTGTACGCCTTCAGGGCCTCATAGGCCATCACGGGTCCCAGGTCTGAGCCCCCGATCCCCAGGTTCACGATGGCCCGGATGGGCCTTCCCGTGTGGCCCAGCCAGGCCCCTTCCCGCACCTTCCGGGCAAAGGCCTCCATGCGTTCCAGCACGGCGTGAACGTCATTCATGACCCGACGTCCTTCCACCTGGTAGTCCGCCTCCCGGGGAGCCCGCAGGGCCATGTGAAGCACGGCCCGCCCCTCCGTAAGGTTGTAGGGTTCCCCCGCAAAGAGGGCCCGGCGGTGGGCGTCCAGGTCCACCTCCCGGGCCAGGTCCAGGAGCAGATTCAAGGTCCTGGACGTGATCCTCTGCTTGGAGAAGTCCGCGTAGAGGCCCTCAACCTCCAGGCTGAATCGGGAAACCCGGTCAGGATCGGCGGCAAACAATTCCCTCAGGTGGGTGGTCTCCAGCTCATGGGCCTGGGCCTCCAGGGCCTTCCACGCCGCGCACTGGGTCAGAACAGGTGGATTCATGGAGGGTCCTCGTCTGGAGAAAGTGTCGGTCCTTGTTCATCCACCATTTCACCCCATAAGCCGAAGCGGCACACTGGAACAATGCACGATGATGCCTCCGCCCACCGCCGGCGCCCCCGCTACAAGGGAACTCACCCCCGGAGTTTCGGCGAGAAGTACAAGGAACTGAATTCCACCCGCTACACCGGGGAGCTGGACAAGGTGGCGCGCCGGGGGCAGACCCCCGCGGGCACCCATCGACCCATCCTGGTCCAGGAGATCCTGGACTTCCTGGCCCCCATTCCCGGCCAGCGTTTCCTGGACGCCACCCTGGGCTACGGCGGCCACACCGAACACCTCCTGGCCCGGCTGCACCCCGAGGGACACCTCTGGGGCCTGGACGTGGATCCCCTGGAACTGCCCCGCACGGAGGCCCGCCTCCGGAGCCTGGGGTTCGGCCCCGAGCGCTTCACGGCCCGACGCATGAACTTCGCCGGACTCCCTGGCCTGCTGGCCGAGACCGGTCCCTTCCACGGGATCCTGGCGGACCTGGGCCTCAGCTCCATGCAGATCGATAACCCCGGTCGGGGCTTCACCTACAAGGCCGAAGGCCCCCTGGACCTGCGGCTCAACCCCCAGCGGGGCAGACCCGCCTCCGCGCTGCTCGCCTCCCTGTCGGCCCCGGAGTTGGTGGACCTCCTGACCCTCAACGCCGACGAACCCCAGGCCCCGATCCTGGGCCCCGGCCTCAAGGCCTGGGAGGCCCCCCTGACCACCACCCGCCAGCTCGCGGCGGCCGTGCAGGCCATCCTGGGGCTGGACCGCCGGGATCCCGCGCTGAGGGCCACCCTCCAGCGCACCTTCCAGGCCCTGCGCATCGCGGTGAACGA
>CAZPUI010001034.1:0-1852 GCA_964589695.1 uncultured Solibacteraceae bacterium
ACGGTCCTGGCGGGGGGCACGGACCTGCTGGTGTGGCGCCGGGCCGGGCGCGTGGATCCCCCGGTCATGGTGAGCCTGGAGGGGCTTCCCGAACTACGGCGCGTGGAGCTGGAGGGCGACACCCTGGTGCTGGGGGCCATGGAAACCCACGGAGCCCTGCTTCGATCGCCCTGGGTGCAGGAACACCTGCCCGCCCTGATCCAGGCGCTCCGGGTGCTGGGCTCGCCCCTCGTCCGGGCCTCCGCGACCCTGGGGGGGAACCTCTGCACCGCCTCCCCCGGGGGCGACACCCTGCCGCCCCTGTGGGCCTACGGGGCGGAGCTGGACCTGCGGTCCGCCACCGGGAACCGTCGGCTGGCCCTGGATTCGTTCATCCGCGGCCCCGGCCTGACGGCGCTTGAGCCCGGCGAAATCCTGGGGGCCATCCGGGTGCCCTTGCCAGGGCGATTCCAGCAGCAGCACTTCGAAAAGGTGGGACGACGCACGGCCCTCGCCTGCGCGGTGGCGAGTTTCGCAGCCCTGGTGCGGCGGGAGGGCGATGACAGGGTGGCGGAAATCCGCCTCGCCTGGGGGGCCGTGGCCCCCACCGTGCTCCGGTGTCCCGAGGCCGAAGCGCGCCTGCTGGGCACGCGCCTCCGTCCCGAAGACCTGAGGGAGGCCGCGGCCCTGGCGCAGAAGGCGGCGGCACCCCTCACCGATGTGCGGGCCTCGGCGGCCCATCGCACGCGCCTGGTGGGGAACCTGCTGATGAGGTTAGGGGGCTGATTTCCTGGCCCAAGCCTTCAACGCCTTGCTTTCGCGCATAGAATCAAAGTTTGCCATCATGGCAACATTCCCCTTTTCATGAATTTAAACACGGAGGACACGGAGGGCACGGAGAAAGCACGGAGAAAGCTCGGGGACCCGTTGGAAGGTGTAAGGCGCCATGGCTCGGCAGCTCAGTGCTCGCAGGATTGTCGAGGCAAACCTCCAAGGCTTTCCGGCCTACCCGCTGGTGTGGGTCTGTGGCAAGGCCGCACGCGTTCCAGCAGGGGCGGCGCCTTGGAGAACACATGTGTCTACCCCCGGTTCCGCCCACGCTGGAGCCAAACCAGGACGTCAGGTTCCGGGAATCTTTTCTCCGTGTTCTTCTCCGTGTCCCCAGTGTTCTCCGTGTTGAAAAATGGCATCTTGGCTTCACCGTAGCCGCTTCACCAGGACCATCCGATTGCCTTCGAGGGTGCCGGGTTCGTAGCGCACGTCGTCCAGAAGCTTCCGTACCAGGAACAGCCCCACCCCTCCCACAGGACCGTCCATGGAGGGCGTACCTCCATAGGCCGAGGCGGCCCGTTGGAAGTCGTAGGGGCGCCCCGTATCCAGGACCTCCAGCACCAGGCGGTCCGGTTCCAGGGAGGCTCGGACCTGGAAGGTCCCGGTGGGGTCGTCGCCGTGCATGATCAGGTTCATGGCGATCTCTTCCAGGGCCAGTTGGAGGTGCCCGCACCCCTTGTCATCCAGGCCCGCCTCGAGGCCCACGTGCTCGGTGAAGCGGGCGAGCAGGGGCAGGGCTTGGGTGTCCAGGGCCACCTCGAGACGGTAGACCCGGGTGGGGGGGACGGGCTCAGGCGGCGCTTCGGTGCCTTCGTGGCGCTGGAGCACCACCAGGGTGATATCGTCCGCTTGCTCCCCGACTTGGAAGGCTTGGACTTCGGCCAGCAGGCGTTCCGCCAGGGCAGGGCAGGAGAGGCCCATGCAGGACTCCAGGGTGGTCTTCATCCGGGGCAGCCCAAAGAAGCCTTCGGATTCGGACTGGGCCTCGGTGATGCCATCGGTGTAGAAGATCAGCTTGTCGCCGTATTCGAGCGTGCAGCGA
>CAZPUI010001035.1:0-1848 GCA_964589695.1 uncultured Solibacteraceae bacterium
CGCTTGAAGGGGAGACGAACGAGTCCTGAAGAAGCATTGGGAAAGTACCCCCCCATGAGGTTCAGGTTCCCCAGCCGACTGTGGATCATCCTGCCCTCCAGGTCCGCTCCTTCCATGCCCATGCCGGGGGTGTGGATCCACCCGGCGCCCTTGCGTGAAAGGGTGGCAGATCCTGCATAGCCCTTCTTGCTGCGGGAAGGGTTCCAGCAGATATCGTAGGCTGACTCCAGCATGCGCCGGGTGGACACGTCGACTTCGTCCCACTCGCAACGTATCTCCTGGAGGCTTAGGAGGTCGGGATCTGCCGCCTCCAGCCAGGCCATGAAACCCTTTGTAAGGACGGCTCGGAAGCCGTTCACGTTCCAACTGATGAGCCGCATGCGGGATACCCTCCAAGGATATCCTAGGCGGGCTTCAGGCCTCGGGACAGGTCAGCGGCTGTATTTCCTCAGGAGCCGCATGTTCTTGCGGTAGGCAGCACCACGGGTGAAGTTGATGGCCACCTGCTTGGGAAAGCGTGTGATGGCACTGGCCAGGCTGATGAAAGTCCGGACCACGTGGGCATCCCGCTGGCCGTGGCGCACCGCGTTGTCGTAATAGACCATCAAGGCGCTGCGCATCACGGATTTGGGCAGATTGAAGAGCCCGTAGGCCTCGAGCACATCGTGGTTGATGCGCCGGGTGCCGTCCTGCTCGGTCACGATCAAGTCCTCGGGTTTAATTTCGGGGCGCATGGGACGGCTCCAGATGCCATGTTATCGGACCCCGGGATCCGGGCATGAAATTCGACGGAAATCCCTCAGCGCATGAGTTCCCGGTGATGGATGAGGAGCTTGGGAATATCCCTGCGCAGGCGGGCACTGAGCAGTTCCACCAGGGCCACACTCCTGTGCTGTCCCCCCGTGCAGCCGATGGCCACGGTGTGGTAGGCCCGGGCTTCCTGTTGGATGTAGGGCCAGGACCAGTGCAGCCAATTCTCCACCAAAGTGAGGAAGGTCATGAAGGTGTCCGACCTGGTGAGGAAGTCCCGCACGGGGGTGTCCTTTCCCGTGAGGGGCTTGAGGTCCGCCACATAGTGGGGGTTGGGGAGGAACCGAGCATCCAGCACCATATCGGCATCCGTAGGCACCCCGAATTTGAAGCCGAAACTCAGCAGGCGAAGGGTCGTACCCTGCACCGGGAATTCCGGCAAGAGGCTCGAGAGGCGCTGACGGAGTTGGGAAAGGGTGAATTCACTGGTGTCCAGAACGGCGTTGGCCCGGGCCCGCAGGGGGGCCACCAGGGTCCGTTCCCGGGCCACGGCCAAGGCCACGCTGCCCGCGGCCTCCGCAAGATAGTGGGGACGCCGACTTTCGGAATAGCGACGCACCAGCGTGGCATCGTCGGCGTCCACAAAGATGAGGTAGACCCCGGAGTGACCGTCCTGGAGCCGGTCCAAGACGGTCTGGAACTGTTCGGTGAAATCCACATGCCGGTTGTCCATGCCCACGGCCAGCCTGGGCCGGGTGGGGTTCAGGCGCGTTTCCAGATCCAGGAGGGGCTCCAGGAGATGGACCGGCATGTTGTCGAGGACGGCGCATCCGCTGTCCTCCAACGCACTGAGCACCGAGCGGCGACCACCGCCGGACATTCCGGTGACCAGTACGACTTCCATGGGTCAGTCTTCGTCCGCGCCGCCGACGTTGAAGCGCATCACCCGCTTGACCACTCCCCCCTGCTCGCTGGGATCCAGTGCGACCAACTGGCCCTGTTCATCGGGCCCCAGTTCCATCATGTTGATGGGCTCGCGGAAGAAGTCCTCATCCGGAACATAGGCTGGTGCGGGTTCCACGCGGTAGAGGTAGCTGA
>CAZPUI010001036.1:0-1848 GCA_964589695.1 uncultured Solibacteraceae bacterium
GACCCCAACAGCTACTCCCTGGGCAAGCTCTACACCACCCGCTTCTACCGACTCCTGCGCAGCCTCATGCGGCCGGAGGGGGCCATCGCCGTGCAGAGCACCTCGCCCCTCCTGGCCCGGAAATCCTTCTGGTGCATCGCCACCACCATGGAGGCCGCGGGCCTCCACACGCGCCCCTACCACCTGGCGGTGCCCTCCTTCGGCGTCTGGGGCTACGTCCTGGCCAGCGGTCAGCCCTTCGACGTGCCCAGCTGGACCCTGCCCAACCTGCGTTTCCTGAACCCCGGCACCCTGGGGTCCATGTTCACCTTCCCCCAGGACATGGACCGGGTGCCCGTTCCCGTCAACAGGCTGGATAACCAGACTCTGGTGAACCTCTACACCTCCGAGTGGAAGCGGTGGAGCTGAAATGAACGTGCCGAGTCTGGCCAGTTCCAGCGGTGGGCAGTGGCACTTTCCAGGGCCACGGGTTTGAGACGCCGCACCTTCCTGACCTCCTCCGCGGCCCTGGCTTCGGGCTTGGCCTGCCGACGCAAGCCCCGACGGGACTTCCCTTTCGAGGGCCAACTCACGGGCCCTGCCCTGGACCTGGGGCACACCGTGCGGGATGGCAAGCTGCCCCCACCCACCGAGTTCGAGACGGTGGACGTGGTCATCGTGGGCGGAGGTGTCGCGGGACTCTCCGCGGGCTGGCGACTGGCGGGGGCGGGATTCACGGACTTCCGGCTGCTGGAGCTGGAATCGGATGTGGGCGGCACGAGCCGCGGGGGCCGGAACGGCGTCAGCGCCTATCCCCTGGCGGCCCACTATGTGCCTGCCCCCACCCAGGAGGTCCGGGCCCTGGTGCGCCTCCTGGACGAGGCGGGGCTCATCGAGGGGCGCACGCCGAAGGGCGACCCCATCTACGGCGAGCAGCACCTGGTGCGCAGTCCGGACGAGCGGCTCTTCTACGCGGGCCAGTGGTGGGAGGGTCTCTACCTGCACGCTGGCGCCAGTGCCGAGGACGAGCGACAGTACGCGGCCTTCTTCCAGGAGGTGGATCGCTGGGTGGCCTGGCGGGATGCCAAGGGGCGGCGGGCCTTCACCCTGCCCCGGAGCCAGGGCTCGGATGTCCCGGAGGTGCGGGCCTTGGATGCCCTGAGTTTCAAGGCCTGGTGCGACCAGCGGGGCCTCACCTCCGAGCGTCTGCTTTGGATGCTGGACTACGGGGTGCGGGATGACTATGGCGCGCGCCTGGACACCACCAGCGCATGGGCGGGGCTCTTCTACTACGTGGCCCGGAAGCAGGGCCCGGGGGAGGACAGCCGCCCCTACCTCACCTGGCCCGAGGGGAACGGCTTCCTGGTGGAGCACCTACGAAAACGGTTCGCCAGCCAGGTGCGCAGCCACCACGCGGTGTGGCGGGTTCAGAAATCCGGGGAGGCCCTGGAGGTCTGGGCCTGGAATCACCAGGCACGCCGCCCCGTGGGCTACCGCGCGAAGAAGGTGATCTTCGCCGCCTCCATGCAAATGGCAGGCCACCTCATCCCCGCCCTGCGGAAGGCCCGGGGCGATGCCTTCTTCGGACAGTTCCAGGCCAGCCCCTGGCTGGTGGCCAACCTCACCCTGCGCGCACGCCCCAAGGAGACGGGTTTTCCCCTCGCCTGGGACAACGTTTTACGTGAAAGCCCTGGACTCGGCTACGTGGTGGCCACCCATCAAAGCTTGAAGGACCACGGTCCCACCGTGTGGACCTACTACCATGCGCTGACAGGCCACGATATCCGGAAGGAATGGATGCGCCTGGCGGCCATGGACTGGCACGATGTGGCCACCCTCATCGTGGAGGACCTCAGCCAGGCCCACCCC
>CAZPUI010001037.1:0-1845 GCA_964589695.1 uncultured Solibacteraceae bacterium
TGTTCCTCCGGCCCACCATCCCCGTGCCGGAGGGCCATGACCACGATGAGGGCCGGGGCGGTCTCCAGGAAGGGCTTGTGCTCGTCCGTGCCCAGGGGCTCCAAATCCCGCTTCCAGGCCTCGGACATGCGCCAGGTGTAGTTGTCCTTTTCTTCTTTCTCTGCGGCCTCCCGGATGCGCCGCTTGGTCTCCGGATCCCGCACGACGATAAAGCGCCAGGGCTGCTTGTGGGCGCCGCTGGGGGCCGTGCCCGCCGCCCGCAGACACCATTCCAGGACACCTTCGGGGATGGGGTCAGGGCTGAACTCCCGCACAGTACGGCGACGGTTGAAGGCCTCGAAGGCCGCTTCTGCCCGGCGAAGGCTCTCCTCGGGGGCGAGTCGTTCGGGGGCAAAGGGGATGAAGGGGTAGGGCATGGGGGCTCCGGGAAGACTTCCCCTGGGATGCCGGGTTGTTCCATTCATTCCCCCTCCGGGGATTGAAATTCCATGTCGGCGCCGGGGTCGACCCTTCCGGCACCGTCGGTTCACTCCGGTTCGGCCCGGTTTCGAGGCTCAGCGACCTCCGCCGGGGCCTTGGCCAGGGCCGGTGCTGGCCAGCGCCTTCCAGGCCCTGAGGGTGGCCTCCAGGTCCGGATGCTCGATGGGTTGGAAATGCCCCACCAGCCCCCACCTGAGGGGGCGGGGTTCAGACCGGACCCTGGCCAGGGTGGCGAGGATGGGCGTCAGGTCCGCCCCGGGCTCGGGCTTGGGTGGACGGCCCATCCCGAGGTCCCGCTGGGCCACCAGCAGGCCCACCTCCAGGACATGGACCACCAGGTAGGTTCGGGTGTGGAAGCCCGGGGTGGGCAGGAGACGGAAGGTCAGGGTGCCGATCCGGAGGTCCTCCGCCCTGGAGACGAGCCGGGTGGGGGGGGAAAGCCGAAGGTCGCGGAGGGCCTCCTGGGCCACGGCCTTCAGGTGCGCCTGGACGGCGGGATCACCCTTCGGATCCTCCAGGTCCTGGAAAGTCTTCAGGAGGCCGGCCCTTGTTCCATAGTCCTGGATCATGGTGGAGGGGACCTCCGCCTGCCCCACGATCACACAGTCCTTGAACGCCTGGTTTCCGAAGGTGTGGTCCCAGTGGTGATGGGTGTTGAGGACGTGGTGCACCTTCTTGCCAAAGGTCGTTTCCGCCAGCTGCCGCCCTCGCTGGGCGGCCTGGGGCGAGGCCCAGGTATCGATCACCACCAGGCTGGGCCCCGCATCCACCACGACCATCTGGTCGTCCCAGGGACCGCAGTGCAGCACCAGGAGCCGATCCGACAATCTTGTGAGACGGATCTCGACGGGTTCCACCGCGGCAACCGCGAGGCACAGGGCAAGGGCAAGGATTGTTCGCATGGGCCTTCCGTGGGGTGACCCTTCCAAGGGAGACAGGTCACCGCCCCATTCTCCAGGAAACCGAAGGGCCATAGCACCCCTTGGGCTGGAGGCGGGCGTCCACGAGAGGGGGCGAGCAGGGCGCCGGATCGGCGTGAGGCCCTCAATTAACCGTAACCGTTCAGGTCGTGGCCAGCTTCGAGGGCAGCTCTGCGCTGCTCCCCGCGCCCTCCGGCGCGGTCCACCGTGCGCGCTGCGTTTTAAGGCTGGTGGGGCCTGAACGGCTCCAAAGAACCTAATCGAAGATGGACCCCAGGACCTCCCCTGCACCCTCCAGCAGGTTGCCTCCCAACCCCAAGGCCCCCTCCGCCAGGTTCGTCCCCACCTCCAACACGGTTTCCAGGCTCCCTTCAGAGGCGGCTTCACCCACCCCGTCCCACTCATCCGAGACGACACCCTCCCCCCCTCCCCCCACTCCTGGCGG
>CAZPUI010001038.1:0-1841 GCA_964589695.1 uncultured Solibacteraceae bacterium
GCCCGGGCCACGGCGTCGGTGTTCAGGGCCAGAAGGGGGCCCGCAGCGCCTGCCAGGGCCAGACCCGCCATGACCAGGTAGGTGAGGCGCCAGCCCATGGACTGGGCCAGGATCAGGGCCCCACCTCCGGACACGAGCATGGCCACACGGTAGGCGGCGATGTGGATGCTGTTTCCCAGACCCAGCTGGTTCACGGGCAGGGCCTCCGCCCGCCAGGCGTCCACCGCGATGTCAAAGGTGGCGGAGGTGAAGGCCACGGCGATGGAGAGCACCACAATGCCAAGGAGCCCCAGGTGCGGATCCCGGAGCCCCAAAGCCGCCAGCGTGAGTGCCATGCCCACCTGGGTGGCGAGCATCCAACCCCGACGCCGTCCCAGGCCCGGCAGGGCATAGCGGTCCAGCAGGGGGGCCCAGAAGAGCTTCAAACTGTAAGGCAGGGTCACCATGCTGAACAGCCCGATGGTCTTCAGGTTCAGCCCCTCCGAGGTCATCCAGGCCTTGAGGGTGCTCCCGGTCAGGAAAAGGGGCAGGCCCGAGGCGAACCCCAGCAGGATCAAGGTGATCCACATGCGGAGGTCAAGGGGGGTCCGAGTCGTCGTGGATTCGGTGTGCATCCTGACAGTCTATACGCGGGCCGCCCTTCGGCCCCTATCGCCATGCGGGGGGAACTGCCTGCTCGCTGCGCTCGCGATTGTCCCCCTTTGACTCCCACGAGGTGGGCAGACGGAGCCTGCTACCTCGTCTGCATGGGGCTCCCTCAAGCGGGCGCCCAGTCCCCCTTCGGGCGCCCGTCGAGTCTGGCGAGACAGACGCCGTGCGCAATTGGCCAGGCCTCGGACTTCAGACGCGAAGCGTCTGAAGCTCAGCGCCCCAACCCGATCTTGAAATCCGGGGACATGGGGTTCGCGGGGGGCTGGGGGGCCCCGGGACGACCGGGCAGGGGCGGGGGCTGGACGCCACCGCGCCCGGGCATGGGGGGCGCCACGGGGGGTGCACCCCCGGCCTCCCGACCTCCCCCCTGGCTGATGGACATGCCGCGATCCATGTTGCTCCGGGCCATGTCGCTGGTGGAGGCGATGCCCTCCAGGCGGAGCTTGAACTCGCCCACGTTGGTGGCCCACTTCATGGCTTCTTCCACCGAGATGAGGTTCTCCTGCAGCAGGAAATAGAGGCTCTGATCGAAGGTCTGCATCCCGTATTGGGAGGTGTCCTGGGCGATCACATCCCGCAGTCCCTTGGTCCGATCCTTGTCCTCGATGCAGGTACGCACGGTCTCGGTGGCCACCAGCACTTCCACGGCGGGCACCCGGACCTGGCCGTCGGAGCGGGGCACCAGGCGCTGGGAGATGACGGCCTTGAGCACCTGGGCCAGTTGGAGCCGGATCTGTTTCTGATGGTGGGGCGGGAAGACGGAGATGATGCGGTTGATGGTCTCCGTGGCATCCAGGGTGTGGAGGGTGGAGAAGACCAAGTGGCCCGTTTCTGCGGCATGGATGGCCGTCTCGATGGTCTCGAAGTCGCGCATCTCGCCCACGAGGATGACATCCGGGTCCTGGCGCAGCGCCGCCCGCAGGGCCGTGGCGAAGCTCTTGCAATCCGCCTCCACCTCCCGCTGGTTCACGATGGAGGTGTTGTCCCGGTGCAGGTATTCGATGGGGTCCTCGATGGTGAGGATGTGCTCGTTCCGGGTGGCATTGATGTAGTCGATCATGGCCGCCAGGGTGGTGGACTTGCACGAGCCGGTGGTTCCGGTCACCAGGATCAGCCCCCGATGCTCGGCGCAGATCTTGTAAAGCGCCTTGGGCAGCAGGAGGTCCTCGATGCTGAAGATGCGCCGGGGA
>CAZPUI010001039.1:0-1837 GCA_964589695.1 uncultured Solibacteraceae bacterium
GCCAACCGCCTGGCCCACCGTTTGCGCGCCCTGGGCGTGATGCCGGATGCCCGGGTGGCGATGTGCATCCCCCGCAGTCCCGCCATGATGGTCGGCCTCCTGGCCATCCTCAAGGCGGGGGGTGCCTATGTACCCATGGACCCGACGTACCCCGCGGAGCGGTTGCTGCACATGCTGGTGGACAGTGCCCCCACGGCGGTGTTGACCACCCAGGCTCTTAGGGGTGGGTTCCCGGAAGACTTGCCAGTGCTGGACTTGGCGGATCCCCTGGCGGATGAGCCGGACACGGACCTCGATCCCCTGGCCGTAGGTCTGACTGCGCGTCACCTGGCCTACGTGATCTACACCTCGGGCTCCACGGGCAAGCCCAAGGGCGTGATGATCGAGCACCGCGGGCTCCAGAACCACCTCCAGTGGTACCAGCGGGAGACGGGGCTTTCCGCGGCGGACGCCGTTCTGGTGGTGACCTCGTACAGCTTCGACCTCACCCAGCGCGTGCTCCTGGGTCCCCTGGTGAGCGGGTCCCGGCTGGTGCTGGCGGAAGAACCCTTCGATGCCCGGGCCATCGTGGACCAGGTGGTGAAGGAGCACATCACCTTCATGAACATGACCCCCGGGGTGTTCCACGCCCTGATGGACACCGCCACCCAAGGGGAACTGCGGTCCCTGACCCGGGTCTTCCTGGGGGGCGAGGCCATGCAGGCGGCCAAGCTCCTGGCCTTCCCCGAGCCTCGGCCCACCTTCGTGAACAACTATGGCCCCACGGAATGCACCGCCACGGCCACCTGTTTCAGGGTCCCCGAGCTGGAGACGTACCTTCACCGCCCCATGCCCATCGGCAGGCCCATCGCCAATGTCCGGGTCTACGTCCTGGACAGGCACCACGAGCCCATGCCCCTGGGGGTGGCGGGTGAGATCCACATCGGCGGCGCGGGCGTGGCCCGGGGCTACCTGAACCGGCCCGAACTGACGGCGGAGCGGTTCGTACGGGATCCCTTCAGCGATCAACCCGAGGCGCGGTTGTACAAAACCGGGGACCTGGGGCGGTGGCTGCCGGATGGAACCCTGGAGTTCCTGGGCCGCAACGATTTCCAAGTGAAGGTGCGGGGGTTCCGCATCGAGCTGGGGGAGATCGAGACCCAACTGCGCGCCCATCCCGAGGTTCAGTCCGCCCTGGTCATGGCCCGGGAGGATGTCCCCGGGGACACGCGCCTGGGGGCCTACTTCATCGCCGACGCCCACCTGGGTGCCGAGGACCTGCGGGCCTTCCTGATGACCGATCTCCCGGACTACATGGTTCCGGCGGCCTTCGTGCGCCTGGAAAGCCTGCCTTTGACACCCAATGGCAAAGTGGACCGCGCAGCCCTGCCGGCCCCCGAGGGGGATGCCTTTGCCACCCGGGCCTACGAGGCACCCCAGGGTGCGGTGGAGACGGCGCTGGCCGCCATCTGGGCGGACCTGCTGAAAGTGGAGCGGGTGGGTCGCCAGGATCAGTTCTTCGAACTGGGGGGCCACTCCCTGATGATCGTGACCCTCCTGGAGCGCATGCGCCAGCAGGGGCTCCAGGCGGATGTGCGGGCCATCTTCGCCGCCCCCACCCTGGCGGGTCTTGCCGCAGCCCGGGGTGGCGACGCCCGGGAAGTGGTGGTGCCGCCCAACCTCATTCCCTCGGAATGCACGGCCCTCACCCCCGCAATGCTGCCCCTGGTGCGCCTCTCCGAGGAGGAGCTGCGGCACGTGGTGGCAAGCGTTCCCGGCGGGGCTGCCAACGTCCAGGACATCTATCCCCTGGCCCCGCTCCAGGAAGGCCTTCTCTTCCACCACCTCATGGCCAAGG
>CAZPUI010001040.1:0-1836 GCA_964589695.1 uncultured Solibacteraceae bacterium
GTTCTGCGCAGGATCCGCTGATCCATGTGCTATTCGCTTCCAACTATTCCAGCACCGCGACCCTGAACACCTACTCGAAGGCCTTGGTCGAAGTTGCCTCCAGCCCCATGCCCGCCTCCAGTGCCACGCTGCACATGCTGGAGTCGAGCGCCACCGGCTCCACGCTCGTGGTTGGATCCTCGCTGGGTACCACGGTCCTAACGGCGGTGGACTCCCACACGGGAACCGTCCTCTGGAAGTCACCGGAATATTGGGGCAGGCTCCATCCGACGAGCCTCCCCCTCCTGCCCGCGGTTTCAGGCAAGGGCTCTCGCTTTGTCTTCGGAACCCAATCGGGGATGTTCGTTACCCAATGACCATGAATCTCCTGCAGAGCCCCTCCCAATCTCGGGAGGGGCTTTTGTCTTCATCGACAGGGGGGCGTTTCCGGGCCTCCCATCACCCATTCCACCCCCAGCCCCAGCGCTGCACCCAGGGCGTACATGAGTAGGTCCAGGGGGTCGAAGGTGCGTCCGAAGAGGGGGATGCCGAAGCCCTGGCAAAGCTCCACCGCGCCTCCCAGGGAGAAGACCCCCAGGGCCCGGATCCAGGGGGCCAGGGTCAGGCCCAGCTGTTCCGCGCCGATACCCGACAGGGGCACCAGGGCCAGGGGAAGGGCGAGGTCCATCAGGTGGCCGGTGACGAAGGGCTTGAAGGGGCCGCTGTACCGTGGCCCCGTGACCAGGTGCAGGGCCGCGACGCCGAGGCAAAGGGTCGTGACGAGCCCCTTGCGGGTGCGGAGGTCCATGGGACGGTTCAGACCACCCGCGCACAGAGGAGTGTCACGTCGTCCCCTGGGCTGCCGCCTTGGAGGTGGCATCTCAGGTCCTCCATGACCGCCACCAGGGCGGGCTCCGCCCCCTCCGCCCGACGGAGGTGGTCCTCCAGGCGCGGCAGGCCGAAGTCCTCCAGGCCCAGGCCCTCCCCAGCCTCGGTGACACCGTCCGTGGTCACCAGGAACATGTCGCCGGGTTCCAGGACCTCGTGGCCACAGGCGTAGGTGGCACCGGTCATGAGTCCGAAGGGCAGGCCGCTGGACTCCAGGTGTCGCATGCGGTGGCCCTGGCGCAGCAGAATGGGCAGGTGGCCGGCGTTCACCCAGTCCAGGGCTCGGGTCTCGGGGTGCCAGTGCACCAGGGCCAGGGTGGCGTACTTCCGTCCGTGGGCCAGGCGGTGGAGGAGGGTTCCCAGGTCCGACACCACCTCGTCCAAGGGGCGGCCGTCCTCTCGGCGGCTCCAGAGCAGGGCCTGGACATTGGAGACACGCCCTTGCCGGAGATATCCGCCATGAGCAGCCACCAGGAACCGTCCAGCCCGGGAATGGCGTCGTAGTAGTCGCCCCCCACCTCCAGGCAGGGCTCGCAGCGCACCGCCACTTCCAGGCCGGGGATGGTGGAGGTGCTGCTCGGGCGCAGGGTGTCCTGGATGCGGGCCGCCAGGCGCAGCTCCTGGCGGATGCGCTCCTGCTCCAGGGAGAGGGCATGGAGCTTGGACGTGAGGAGGGCCACGGCGAAGGGCTTGGCCAGTTCCTCCAGGAAGCTCACATCCTCGGAGGTGAAGCCCCCGGTGCGGTGGTTCAGGAGCTGGAGCACCGCCACCAGGCGACCGTCCCGGTCCTTCACGGGCACCGTGAGCAGGCTGCGGGTGTGGAACCCCGTGGCCAGGTCCGAACGCCGATCGAAGCGGGGGTCCCCGTAGGGCTCGTCCAGGATGATGGGTTCCCCGGTGGTGGCCACCGTGCCCACGATGCCCTCCCCCAGGGGCAGGCGCAGTTGGCCATAGGTCAGGCCATGGGCC
>CAZPUI010001041.1:0-1835 GCA_964589695.1 uncultured Solibacteraceae bacterium
CCACCCCCTGGAACTGGGCGAAGGGGAAGACCACCCCCTTCACCGCCACCGCCAGGGCCACACCATCCACCACGCCCTGGTCCGCCAGGGACTGTCCAAGGCCGATGCGGGCGGCCACGCCGGCCCAGTCCACCCCCGTGGCCTTGGAGACGAAGGGCACGGTGCGGCTGGCCCTTGGGTTGGCTTCCAGGCAGTAGGTGATCCCATCCTTCACGGCCCACTGCAGGTTGATGAGGCCCCTCACCCCGATTTCCAGGGCCAGGCGGCGGCTCAGGTCCCCCACCCGGTCCAGCACGGCCTGCTCGATGCCCAAGGGGGGGAAGACGGCGTAGCTGTCGCCACTGTGGACGCCCGCCTCCTCGATGTGGGCCATGATCCCGGCGATGGCCGTGCGCTCCCCATCGCACACCAGGTCCACATCCAGTTCCTGGGCCCCATCCAGGTAGTGGTCCACCAGGAGCGGCTGGTCCTCGCTCACCCGGGCCGCTTCCCGCACGTACTGGGCCAGCCCCTGTTCATCGAAGACCACCGCCATGGCCCGGCCCCCCAGCACGAAGGAGGGGCGCACCATCACCGGGTAGCCCACCCGCTCGGCCACAGTCCGCGCCTCGTCGAAGCTGGAGGCCATCCCCCACTCGGCGGCGGGGATGCCGAGCTTGGCCATCACCTGTCCAAAACGTTCCCGATCCTCGGCATCCATGATGGTGCCGTGGGGCGTGCCCAGGAGCTTCACACCCGCCGCATCCAGGCGCGAAGCCAGTTTCAGGGGCGTCTGGCCCCCGAACTGGGTGAAGACCCCAAGGAGGGTGCCGGCCCGCCCCGCACGAGGCCCCTCCTGATGCGACGCATGCGTCGCATCGCCCTTCGGGTCGCACTTCGTGCGATGTCCCTCCGCTCCTGCTCCGGCCTCACGGTCGACAATGGCCTTCACGTGCTCGAAGGTGAGGGGTTCGAAGTAGAGCCGGTCGGAGGTGTCGAAGTCCGTGCTCACGGTCTCGGGGTTGCAGTTCACCAGGATGGCTTCCACCCCGCTGGCCCGGATGGCCTCCACCGCCTGCACGCAGCAGCAGTCGAACTCCACCCCCTGGCCGATGCGGTTGGGACCCGAGCCCAGCACGATGGCCTTGGGCCTCGTGGTGGGAGGGGCCTCCGAGGACTCGGCATAGCGCACCCCCGGAAGGACCTCCTGGGGCGCGGCCCCGGCCTCCCAGGTGAGGTACAGGTAGGGCGTGTCCGCCGCGAATTCCCCGGCGCAGGTGTCCACGCGCTTGGCGGAAGGGTTCAGGCCCAGGGCCTCCCGCCGACGGGCCACCTCCGCCTCGGTGGCGCCGGTGAAGCCGGCGATCTGGCCATCGCTGAAACCCGCGCGTTTGGCCCGTTCGAGAAGCTCCACGGGGAGCTGCTCCAGGCTGAAGCCCCGGAGCCGCCCCTCCATCACCACGATCTCCTCCATTTCGCGAATGAACCAAGGGCTGATGCGGGTGAGTCGGCCGATGCTCTCGGCGGTATGTCCGGCCTTCAGGGCATGGTAGATCCAGAAGACCCGCTGGGGTCCCGGGGTGAGCAGGTGCTCCTTGAGGCGGGACAGGTCCAGCCGCCCCTCCAGGCCCCCGGCCATGCCGCCGTGGCCTTCCTCCAGGCTGCGCAGGGCCTTCTGCAGGGCCTCCTGGAAGCTGCGGCCGATGGCCATGACCTCGCCCACGCTCTTCATCTGGGTGCCCAGCACCTTGTCCGCCTGGGGGAACTTCTCGAAGGTGAACCTGGGGATCTTCACCACCACGTAGTCGATCACCGGTTCGAAGGCGGCCTTGGTGCGCCCCGTGATGGCATTGGGC
>CAZPUI010001042.1:0-1835 GCA_964589695.1 uncultured Solibacteraceae bacterium
CTGGCGGCCGGCCTCCCGCTGCGCCCTGGTGATGGGCTCCGAAGACACGGGCCTGGACGCCGCCCAGCTGGCCCACTGCGACCGGTCCGTGGCCATTCCCATGGCCTCGGGCCTGGACAGCCTGAACGTGGCCGCAGCGGGGGCGATCCTCATGTTCCGCATGGCCGTGCCGGACTGATTCAGGGGTAGGAGACAGTCACGGTGAAGACTCCCCGGTACTCGCCCAGGGCCTGCCCGGGCGGGACGCCGAGTCGCCCCCCCACGCCGAAGGGCAGGCCCCCCGGGGGAAGGCTGCCCGCGAGCGGGGTGCTGCAGGTGAGGTCCTCCACCAGCAGGGGCGCCCCGGGTCCCGTCAGGATGATCCGGGCGGGGAGCTGGATGGTGTAGGGGACGCCTTCGGGTCCCTGAAGGAAGAAGGCGGCGGGTGAGGGCTCCCCCTTGACCAGGATCGGCCCGCCAGCCCCTCCGGACTGGTGCCCTCCGCCGGCCAGCACCTCGAAGGTGCCAGGCCGGTCTCCTGGCACCAGACCGCCGAACGACAGGGGGCTGTGGTTGATGAGGCGCAGGGGCGCGCGGATCAAGGCGGAGATGGAGAAGGAGGCATTCACGGTTCCCGTCCCGCGCACGTCCGCCACGTTCAGCTGGAGCTTCACCTGGGCGGCCCGGAACCATCCGGGCTGGGTGCCGGAGCCCACCTCGAGGCGGCCCCCGAGCTTGAATTCGGCGGCGCCGAGGCTGTCGAAGGTCCCGAAGGCATCCATGGCCGGATCGAACTGGACCAGGCGCACCTGCCCGCCCTGGGGGCTGGTGAGCATGGGAACCCTGGGAGCCACCTGCAGGCTGAACCTTGCTCCCGGAGGGCCGGTCAGGCGGAACCGGGCGGCCTCGGCGGGCGGAGTGGCCCCAGGCTGGATGCCCGGCCCGTCGGGGACGAGGACCCCATCGGCCGTGAGCGTGATGCTGCCTCCCCGGGGACTCACCAGCAGGCCGCCGAAGGAGATGGGCTGGATCACCTGGATGGCGGGCTGGACGGCGGGGGGTGTCTCGGCCCACCCGGGAATGGCCGTAAGCAGGGCGAGGGCCGCCCTCTGGCAAGGGGTTCCGATCATGGCTTCACCTCCGGTTCCACGGTGAAATCCTGGCCTTCGAAGAGGTTTCTTTCGGCGTCGATGAGGATCCTGCGCGGCGCGATGTCCTTGAGCCTCAGGCGGCGGAGCTCCCCCGGGGGGATGCGGAGCAGGTACTCGCCAATCGGGAGGTCCCGGATCTCGAAGAAGCCGTCGTAGGCGCTCCTGATCCGGCGCGCCGGTTCGCCGGTCGCCTTGAGGAGCTCGAGTTCGAGCCCGCCGTAATCCGCGGTGCCATCGGGGCGGCGGATCCGCGTGGTGCCGGTGATCTCGCCGAAGGTGGCGACGGGGAAATCGAGGAGGGCCACCCGCCCGGACCTGGACACGATCCGGTAGGCCTTGACCGTGGATTGCAGCGCCGGGTCATCGAGGCTCGTGGGGTCCAGGCGGATGGGGATCTCCTGGCCCGCCGGCAAGTGGGTCTGGAACGTGACGGTGCCGTCCTGGATGTGGCTCTCTACGGGGGCCTCGGCGGACTTGAACCGGCTGGCGGGGATCACCGTTTCACCCGGATCCAGGCTCCCGTTGCTGTTCCGGTCCATGAAGGCCCTGGCGGACACGGCCCCGAGGGCTGCCATGGGCTGGGCTTCTGCCACCCAGCGGCCCGTGCGCGGCTCCCGTCCGAAGGACACCTGGAGCCTGAGGCCGAGCGTGGCTCAGGAGGCCCTGGCGTAGTGGACATCGACGCCGTAGCCGAGATGTCCGGTC
>CAZPUI010001043.1:0-1831 GCA_964589695.1 uncultured Solibacteraceae bacterium
CCTCCGCCAGGTTCTTCTGGATTTCCACGTTCCGCTCGGATTCCACCACCTTGGGCTGCATGTTGGCCTGGGCCTTGGCGTTCTCCAGGTTGCGCCGCTCGTCCTGGGCCTCCTTCTGGGTGGCGAAGGTCTTCTTCTCCTGCTCGGCGATCTGGCGATCCGTCACGGTCTTGGTGAGCTCCAGGGGCAGGACCACATCGGCGATGAGGGTGTCCTTGGAATCGATGTGGTGGACCCGCAGCACGGTGTCGATGTGCTCCTTGGCCTTCTCCTGGAGCTCCTTGCGCTGGGTGTAGAGGTCCAGGGCCTTGATGTACTGGGCCGCGTTCCGGAAGTGCGAGCTGATGGCGGGTTCCAGGACCTGGCTGATCATGTTGCGCACGGAGCCCAGGTTGGCGATGACCTTGGGGGCGTTCTTCACGGGGATGTGGATGATGACACTCACGTCCATGTTCACGTTGAAGGCGTCCGCCGTGCGCAGGGTGATGGTCTTGAGGTTGGAGTCCAGCTCATGGGCACTGGAGCGGTTGTCGGCCCAGTTGAGCAGGATCTGGGTGGTGGGCACGATGTCCACCTTGCAGATCTTGGTGTTCAAGGGGTGCTTGCCGGGCTGGAGGGGATCGGCCCAGATGCCCTTGCTGCCATTGGCCACGATCTTGGCGTTGACGGCATCATCGGTGAGGTCGGCGCCTTCGGTACCCACGTAGCTGGTGACCACGCCGCAGTTGCCGATGTCCACCCGGATCATGTCCACCCGCTCGATGGTGGCGAACCAGGGGTTGATGGCGTAGTTGCCGGCCCGGAGCACCGGGATCTGGAGACCCTTCTGGCCACCGGCCTTCAGGAAGGCGTCGGCGTCCTGGAAGTTGTCATGGGTGTTGAGGGGCAGTTCCTCCGCCGCAATCTTCGAGGGATCCACGATGGGCTTGCCTTCGTTGACCGTGACGATGCCCACCTGGTCGGGGCCGATGTGGGTCCAGTCCACGATATCGATGACCCTGAAGAGCATGGGATTCAGGCGGTAGACGCCGGGCATGAGGACATCCAGTTGGCGGCCCTTTTCCCCCCCGTTCTTGATGAAGGCCTCGCCGTCGAAGAAATTGCAGTGGCCCTTCACCCTCGCGGCCAGAAGGCGTCCTTCGGGAATGCGGGCCCCGTCCGTGGCCTCCACCAGCCCCACCTTGCCGCCGGGGATCTTGGTGATGGGCAGCTTCTGGACCTTGAACATGAGCGTGTTGATGCGGTAGTAGCCCGGGGGCAGGAAGGCGATCTGGGGACCCTTCTGGCCGCCGTTCTTGATGAAGGCCTCGGCGTTCTGGTAGCTGTCGCAGACCACGGGGGATCCGAAGTTGCCGCCCTCCCGGGTCACGGGCACACCGGCGATGGACTCCACGTAGCCCACCTCGTCGTCCATGATCATGGTGGCGGGGACTTCTTCCACTTCGAACAGGTGCGGGTTGATCTTGTACTCGCCCTCGGGAAGGATGGCCAGCTGGGGCCCCTTCTCGCCCCCGTTGCGCAGGAAGGCCTCGCCATCCTGGAAGAGGTCACAGGCCACGGATTTGGCCATGAACTGCCCGGAGGGGATGGGGGCGCCGGCGATGGCCCGCACGACCCCCACCATGTTTTCGTGGATCACGCAGAAGTCCCGCTTGCTCACCTTGTAGATGAAGGGAATGAGCAAATGGAAGCCCGGTCCCAGGACCCGGGCCTGGACGCCCACCTCATTCCGCAGGGCCACGGTGCGTCCATCGGGCATCTGGGCCCCGAACCAGCGCCGCTCCAGCAGGATGATCTGGTTGCCCTTGGCGATGGTGAAGGACTTGAGCAG
>CAZPUI010001044.1:0-1829 GCA_964589695.1 uncultured Solibacteraceae bacterium
GCCCGCCGATGGCCTGCTGCTGCGCCACCAAGGCCACCTGCGCCTGGAGGAGCACTGGCGGGTGGAGGGCACCCACTACCAGAAAACGGCGGAAGCCTGGCCGCGGAACCAGGATGCCCACCGCACCGAGCTGCTGGAGCTCTTCGCCCGGACCTATGGCCCGGAGCAGGCCCAGGCCCGCTTCCACCGCTGGCGGGGGTTCTTCATGGCCTGCGCCGAGCTATGGGGCTTCCGGGGCGGCACCGAGTGGTTCGTGAGCCACTACCGGTTCAGCGCCTAAGAGGAACCTGGGCTCGGCCAGGGGCCGGACCAGTCCCCGATGCGGCCGGGGGACCTGGTTGCGGACCGACATGCCCCGTGGTTCTTCAGCGGGGCCTGTTCAGTTATTGGCCCCTAGCCAGTCCTTCAGGATTCGGAGCAGCGTGGACGGCTTCTCCTTGAGCACAAAGTGGGAGCTCTCGTGAAGGATCATGACCGGTGAAGCCCGCTTCACCTCGGCCCGAATGCGCTCCAGGTGCTCCAGGGGGACGTCCTCTTTCGCACCGGCAATCAGCAGCAGCGGGGCCTGGATGCGCTTCAAATCCTCGAAGGGCAGGTAGGGATCCCGCAGCCAGAGGTCCCGGGATCGGACCAGGAAGTCCTTGAGACGCTCAGGGTTCGGAGAAAGACGCCGGTAGGCCACCGCCACCTCGGGCAAGGACGCCAGGAGCTTCTCGGGGGTGTCCTGGCTCTGGATCCAGGCCAGGGCACCCTTGGCCAGGCCGTCCACGCTGACATTGGCCCCCAAGGCCACCAGCCGCGTGATGCGATCGGGCCAACGGGCCGCCAAGTGGAGGCCAATGATGCCCCCGTCGCTCCAACCCACCACAGCGGTGCGGCGAATGCCCAGGGCATCCAGGGCCGCCATCATCTCCTCGGCCATGCCCCCATAGGTGAAGGGCTTGCCCGAATCCGTGGAGCGGCCATGGCCTGACCGGTCGAGGGTGAGCACCGTGAAACGCCGCTCCAGATCCGGCCGCAGGGCCTCAAAGTCCTCGCTGGAGCTGAGCCCGCCATGGAGGAGCAGGAGATCCGGTCCCCGACCCCCGCGCTGGCAGTGCAGGCGCTGGCCCCCCACGTCGAGGGTGAAGGTCCCGGTTTTCGGGGACTGGGCGAGGGCCGCAAGGGATAGGCAAAGGGCCAGGAGGGTAGGGATCAGGAGGCGCACGGAATTGTCTTTGGAGGTTACCGCTCCGCCAGCGCCCTCAGCCCCAGGAGGGCCTTCTCCATGCTCATGAACACGGGCAGACCGGCCCTCTGGAAGGCGGTGCGGTAGGGTTCGTAGATGGGTCCACCCTCCACGGCCACGCCCACCCGCTTGCCGCTGGCGGTGGCGATGCCCTTCAGCTCGGCGGCATAGGCCTCCATGGCGGTGGGATCCAGGGTTTCCAGGCGCTTCGTGAGGGGCACCAGACCCACCACCACGGTGTCGGCGGCGCTGGCGGTGCAGATCCGGGTGCAGTCCAGGTAGGCCTGGCCGTCGGCCATGGGGGTGAGGTCCAGGGGCAGGTGGGCGGCCACCAGGTCCTGGAGCTTGTGGCCTTCCAGCAGCCGCGCCAGCTCCGCCTCCTCCATTGCCTCCAGATGGTGACCGGTGAGGGGGCCTTCCAGCACATCGGCGCTCACCACGCTCTCGTAGCCAGCGTTGGTGAGGACGGCCACGCGGCTGGGCTTGCCCGTGGGGTAGGCGGCCAGCCAGGCCAGCAGGCTGTCGAAGAGGCCCACGTTCTCACAGACGAGGACGCCGGCCCGCTCGGTCACCCCGCCTCGGTCCCCGTGCACGGGGGGGT
>CAZPUI010001045.1:0-1828 GCA_964589695.1 uncultured Solibacteraceae bacterium
TGAAAGACCCGGAAAAGGGGCTGAATCGCGTGGTCGGTGCGGAAGTTGGGCTAGGGGCTGACCCGATACCCTTCCTCCTCCACTGCCGCCACGAGGACCCGTCGTTCGGCCGTGCCTTGAACGATGGCTTTCCCGTCGGCCAGGTTGACCTCCGCGGACTCGACCCCGGGAACCGCTTCCAGGGCCTCCTTGACGGAGCGGGCGCAGTGGGCACAGGTCATACCTTCGATGTGGAGCTGGAGCATGGGGCCTCCGGGTGCAGACCCCATGCTGCCACGAAGGCGTTCGGGAGGGTCACCCGAGCCTTCCCCTGGAGCCCCCTTTGAATCAAGACCTGGCCGAGGGGGGCCGAGGAGTGGGGTGGGTCTTCCAACGCTTCGAACTGCATTCGCGGCCCTGCGATGGCCCCCTCTGAGGTCCATGGTCAGTCCACGCACCCTGATGAAGCTCCTGCTCTGGCTCGGATTCGCCCTGCTCCCGCTCCGGGGGTTGGATCCCGCCCTGCGCCTGAGTCAGTACCTCCACCAGAACTGGACCACGGAGCAAGGGCTTCCTCAAAACTCGGTCCACGCCCTCTGCCAAACCGCGGAGGGGTTTCTCTGGGTGGCCACCCAGGAAGGTCTGGTGCGCTTCAATGGGTATTCCTTCACCACGTTCAATCAACGGTCGACCCCAGGCCTGACCCATGCCGACATCCGGGCCATGGTGGAGGACGGCGCCGGTGGGCTGTGGCTCGGGCTCTACAGCGGCGGTTTGGCGCACTTCCAGGCCGGGCGCGTGGAAATGTTCACGACCCAGCAGGGGCTTCCGGATCAGTCCGTACAGGCCCTGGTGAGAAGTCCACAGGGCGATCTCTGGGTTGCCACCTCCAGAGGCCTGGGGATCCTGCCCCTTGGGCATCGCCGTTTCGTGGTGCCCGAGCCTTTCCTTGGGCGCTCGATCCGGGCCTTGAAAATCGTTGAGAAGGACGTTCTGGTCGGAACCGCGGATGGAGAACTCTCCAGGTTCAGGGACGGGAAGACGGCTTCATGGGAACGCCTTTGGTACGAGCGGGACCATGCCATCACCGCGCTCTGTGGCGATCGAACCGGCACCCTCTGGATGGGCACCACCCCAGGCGGAGTCATTGCCCTGCGGAAGGGAGTCCCCCAGCGTTTTCCCGCCCAGGAATGCAATGCCCTCCTCGAGGACTCCAATGGAAGCTTGTGGGCCGCCACCATTGGAGGGCTCCTCCGCATCCGGGGCCAAAGGGTCGAGCGGTGGGGAAGCGCCCAGGGCTTGGGCGACGATTTCATTTGGTCGCTTCTGGAGGACAGGGAGGGCAGCCTGTGGGTGGGGACCTCCACCACGGGTTTGCACCGCTACGCCGCGGGCAAACTGGTGCCCTTTGGTCTTCCCGAGGGGCTGCCCGGCGAATACATCCGACCGATCCATGCGGACCCTCACGGGCATCTCTGGGTGGGGACCTTTGGCCAGGGGGTGTTCGTTCGGGAGGGAGACACCCTGCGCCAGTATTCCCTGGCCCAGGGGTTGCCCAATCCCAATGTGAGGTCGCTGGAAGTGGATCCCTACGGTCGCGTCTGGGTCGGAACCCTGGGAGGGTTGGCCTGCATCGATCGGGGTCGACTGCGCACCTTCGACCATGTTCCGACCCTGGCCCACCTGGAGGTGTGGTCCGTGTTCTGGGATGCGCATGACTGCCTGTGGATAGGAACGCGTGACGCGGGGCTTCACCGTCTGCCCCAGGGGGATCCCAGCCGGGCCGAGGCCGTCAGGACACCCTTTGGTCAGACCGTGCGGGCCTTCCATGAGGATCACGTGGCACGCA
>CAZPUI010001046.1:0-1825 GCA_964589695.1 uncultured Solibacteraceae bacterium
TTGGCCTGCGGTGCGAAAGACGCCCCTGGGGCTCCGCACCCACCGCGTGCCTTCCCGGTCCACCATGACGCTGCTGCCGGCCACCCGGGGAAGGTCCCATTCCGGGACCTCCTGGAGGGTGCCACGGAGGCGGATCAAGCCCTGGGAAGTGCCTGCCCAGATCCAGCCCTCCGGGTCGGCCTCGATGTCGATAATGCGCTGGAGCGACTTCTGCGCGCTCCAGGTGCCCCCCGAGGGTCGGCTCAGGAGGCGCCCCTGGGTGGTCTTCAGCCAGCAGGTTCCCGTGCCATCCAGGGCCACCCCTGCCAGACCCTCCGTGGCTTCCAGGAGGTCCAGGTGCTCCCAGGTCCAGGTTTGGGTGCCGGCGCTCCAGCGACCCAGGGCCCGGGCCTGGCAGGCCAAGAGGTCTCCCCCGGTGGACCTGGACTGAATGGCCGAGGGATGCACGCCCGCGGGCCACCCGGGGGGGGTGGCGAAGCGTCCGGGGGACCTCTCGCGCAGGATTTCCTTTTCGGTGAGCACCCACAGGGCGCCCGCTTCGTCCATGGCAATCTTGGTGATGGACTGGGGACTGATGCCATGGGGGGTGCCGAAGGTCTGCACCCGGCCGTCCCGGACCTTGGCGAGGCCCAGCGAGGTGCCCACCCAGACCCCGCCCCTGGGATCCGGCCAGAGGCTGACGATCTTGGAACTGGGGAGATCCCCCTCGAAGGGCTCGAACCGATGGCCGTTGAAGCGGTTCAGTCCCACGTCCGTACCCGCCCAGATGACCCCCTCCCGGTCCTGGACCAAGGCCCAGACGACCTCGCTGTTCAGTCCCTGCTCCACCCCATAGGCGCGCATGGGGCGTCGACCAGGCCCCTGGGCCTGCAGACACCCCAGCAGCGCGAGGGTAAGGAGGATGAATCGCAGCGGTTTCATGGCATCCCGATTCCCTTGGGATGGAAAAGGTATCGTCAGGACCCAAGGGCTTGGGTAGTTTTGGAGGCTGGTCCCAGGTCCAAGCGAGGCATGCATGCGCCCACTCCTTCAAGGTTTCCTTGCGGTATCCCTGTTCGGTCAGGCACCCGAAAACCTGGACCAGGTGGTGGCGAGGCTTCGGCCCGGTTTGGTGGACCTGCGCCGGGAGCTGCACGCCCACCCTGAGCTTTCCAACCGGGAGGAAGGTACGGCTCGGCGGGTGGCGGCGCGCCTGAAGGCCCTGGGGCTGGAGTTCCGTTCTGGGGTGGCTCGGCACGGCCTGGTGGCTGACCTGAAGGGTTCAGGCCCGGGTCCCACCCTCGCGGTGCGGGCGGATATGGATGCCTTGCCGGTGCAGGAGGTGGCGGGGCGGCCCTATGGCTCCAAGGTCCCCGGGGTCATGCATGCCTGCGGCCACGACGTCCACATGACCGTGGCCCTGGGGGTGGCGGAGGTCCTGGCGGGCATGCGTTCCCAATGGAAGGGCACCGTGCGGTTCATCTTCCAGCCCGCGGAGGAAGGGGCGCCCCAGGGTGAGCCCGGAGGGGCCGCCCAGATGATCCTTGAAGGGGTGCTGGAGCACCCGCGACCCCAGGCCATCTATGGGTTCCACACCGCCCCCATGCTGGAGGCGGGCACCGTGGGGGTCATCAGCGGTGCGGCCCTCGCCAGCCTGGAGGATGTGACCCTCACCCTCCAGGGCCGGGGTTCCCACGCGGGCATGCCCCACCAGGGCGTGGATGCCATCGTGGTGGCGGCGGAAGTCATCACCGCGCTCCAGACCATCCGCAGTCGCCGCATCGACCCCTTCCACCCCATGGTGCTGAGCCCCGGCACCATCCATGGCGGCAGGCGGGTGAACCTC
>CAZPUI010001047.1:0-1822 GCA_964589695.1 uncultured Solibacteraceae bacterium
TGGGCTGGAAGGCCGTGTCAATCGCGAGGTGGTAGCGCAACTCCCACGGGATCAGCTCCCACTGGCGGTAGCGCGCCTCGCTGAACACCCGTTCGACGAGGTACGCCGCGGTGTCGCCGGCCCTGCGGGCCCAGCAGGAAGGGCATAGGCGCCTGAGGTGACGACGAGTCAACGTGCGGGGACGGTCATTCCAATCATTCCCCAATCCCCGCGGCCTTCGCGGCCAGCGCGGCCAGCGGAGACCACCAGACGCCCAGCAGCAGCGTGGGAATCCTGAGGCAGAGCAGGCAGCGGCGCAGGGGGTTCTCACTTGGTCGGCTTGGATTGGGACTTCAGGTGCTTCACCAGGACCTTGCCCTCCTCGGGACTCAAGGTAAGGAGCTGGTTCAGGTCATCGTCGGGGTTCTGGAAGGGCGTCTCGGCCTCGAGGTTCTCGGAAGGCGTCCGGGGGACAGCGGCCTCGATGAGGGGGGTGCGGTTGACCCGCCCCGCCATGTAGCCCCCCAGGCCGGCTGCCACCACCAGGATGCCTGCGGCAGCCCAGAGGAGGAACCGGGCGGGGTTGGACCAGCGCCGACGGGCGGGGGGCAGTTTGCGCAGGATGCGATCCGGGAGCTGGTCGAAATACCCCAGGGGGGCTAGTACTTCCGGCGTGGGCTCCAGGGCGAGCCACAGCACCCGGGCCTCCCGGCAGGCAGGGCAGGTGCGCAGGTGGGTCTCCACCTCGCCGGGCAGTTCCAGGGGGGAGGCCTCGATGGCCAGGAGGGCCTGCTGGCAGGACAGGGGAAGTTCGCTCATCACTTGCCTCCCTTGATGGCGCGGGTCAGGTTCTGGATGGCGTGGAAGATGTGGGCCTTGACGCTCCCCACCGAGGTTCCCATTTCCGAGGCGATCCGCTCGTATTTCCATTCGTGTTCCAGTTTCATCATCAGGGCCTGCTTCTGGCGTTTGGGAAGGCGGGGCAGGGCCTCCCGGAGGATGCGGCGGGCTTCCTCGTCCAGGAGGGTGGACATCTGGTTCTCCTCCACCCGCAGAGCGGCGTGCTCCAGTTCCTGGTCCCCGTGGGCATCCAGGGACTCGTGGCCGGAGCGCTGCCGGACCAGGTGGTTGAGGGCCTGGCGGGTGGGGATGGTGGTGAGCCAGGTCCGGACGCTGGATTCGAAGCGGAAGCCGGGGAGGGCCCGGTACGCCCGCAGGAACGACTCCTGCACCACATCATCAGCATCCAGGTGATTCTTCACGATGGAGAAGGCTTTGCCGTACACATCCCGCTGGAAACGTTCCACAAGGTTTCCGAATGCACCCTGGTCCCCGGCCTGGGCCGCCCTCACCCAGGTGAGGACCTCGGGGGCGTGGTAGCGACTTTCCAGAGCTGGTTCCATGGCTGAAATCAGGATACTCGCGACGGTCATGGGCGTGCCTCGGTCCAATGCAAAACCTTCCTGCGCAGAAGGGTAGACCCGGGTGGGGCCCCTGGGGTTGAATGGTACGAGCGAGAAGGAGCCCACCATGACCATGAGCCGAAGCCGGATCTACCCCCTTCTTCCCTCCGAGCAGATCCAGGAGCGCATCAAGGCCCTGGGTGCCCAGATCACCGAGGCCACCCCGCTGGTCGAGGACGGTTTCATGTACGTCGTCGACCTCTGGGGCATCGTCTACAAGATCGACGTTCGCTCCGGCGACACCGGCCGCATCGTCTGGCGCATGGATCCCAAGCAGGAGAAGTTCCCGCTTGCAAATCGCGGCGTCGCCCTGTGGGGCAATCTGGTGATCTCAGTCGCCAGCTATCCGCCGCGCGTCATCGCGACCGACAAGGACAGCG
>CAZPUI010001048.1:0-1814 GCA_964589695.1 uncultured Solibacteraceae bacterium
CGAGGGACCCGTCTACCAAGCCGGAACCCTGTCGGGCAATCCCGTGGCCATGGCCGCGGGCCTCGCCACCCTGGAGCGCCTGACCCCGGCGGTCTACGCGGACCTGGAGGCCAAGGCCGAGGCCTGGGCCCAGGCCTTCGAAACGATTCCCGGCCTCCACTGCCCCCGGGTCGGGAGCCTGCTCTGGCCCCTCTTCCAGCCCGGCGTGAAGCGTGCGGATCGGGTGGAGCGCGGCGCCATCGATCAGTTAAACCGCATGCACCGGCTCCTGCTGGACCAGGGCGTCTACCTCCCCCCCAGCGGCTACGAGGTGGGCTTCCTGTCCACCGCCCACGGCGAAGCCGAACTGACCCATTTCCAGAAGGCCGTCGCCCAAGTGGCCGGGGCACTCGAACCCAAGTAATTAAAAAAAGATGGATTCAACACGGAGAACACAGAGGACACGGAGATGGGCACGGAGAAAAGAACCGTGACCTGCGGAACCCGGCTTCCTGGCCTGGTTCCGCGCGCGTGGGCAAGCCGGGAAGCCTTGGGATGGCTTCCCTAGCTATCTCCGTTCTTTCTCCTAGTCCTCCGTGTCCTCCGTGTTGAAAGTCTTTTCTTCCTGAGCGTTTTCCCACCTTCAATCCCCCAGGATTCCCCATGCCCCAAGCCCTTCTCCGTGTGCTCCAGGGTGAGGCCCTTGCCCCGCCCCCCGTCTGGTTCATGCGCCAGGCGGGGCGCTTCCTGCCGGAATACCGTGCCCTCCGGGCCAAGGTGTCCTTCGAGACCCTGCTCTACGACGCCGACCTGGCGGCGGAGGTGAGCCTCCAGCCCCTCCGACGCTTTCCGAAGCTGGACGGGGCCATCATCTTCAGCGACATCCTGGTGATCCTGGAGGCCCTGGGCTGCGGGGTGACCATCCCCGAGGGCGGGCCCCGACTGGCCCGGACCCTGGACCAGATCCCCCTGGACTGGGGCCTGGACGAAAGGGTCTTCGAGCCCGTGCAGCAGGCCATCCGCAAGGTCCGGGCCCAGCTCCCCCCCCATGTGACGATGCTGGGCTTCGCCGGCGCCCCCTGGACCCTTTTGGCCTACGGCCTGGAGGGCAAGGGGTCGAAAACCTGGAGCCGCGCCAAGGCCTTCCTCCATGCGGAACCCGGGAAGGCCCGGCAATGGTTGGAGAAACTGGCGGATGCCTCGGCCCATCTGCTGAACCTCCACATCGGCGCCGGGGCCCAGGGCGTGCAGCTCTTCGACACCTGGGCCGGGGAGCTGGATGCCGAGGACTACGCCGCCTTCGGCCTCCCCGCAGCGGCCCGCACCCTGGCCCAGGTCGAGGGGGCGCCCCGGCTCTTCTTCGCCCGCACGGGCCACCTGTCCCAGTCCCTGGAGACCCTTCCCTGCGAAGGCCTGGCGGTGCCGTGGCAGGTCCCCATCCACGAGGCCCGCCAGCGTTTCCCTTCGAAAGTGCTCCAGGGCAACCTGGACCCCCTGGCCCTCCTGGCGGGGAAGGATGTCGCCTGCGCCAAGGCCCGACGCATCGTGGAAGCCATGAAGGGCCACGCCCACATCTTCAACCTGGGCCATGGCCTGACCCCGGAGACGGACCCCGAGGTGCTCGCCGCGGTCATCGAGACGGTCAAGGCATGAGCCTCCAGGACCTGATCAAGCGCTACGACCGACCGGGCCCCCGGTACACGGGCTACCCCATGCCCCCCGCCTGGTCCGAGACCTTCCCCGAGGAGGACCTGGTCCAGGCTTTGGTCCGGGCCAATGGGCGGAAGGACGAACCCCTCTCCCTGTACCTCCACATCCCCTTCTGCCCCCGTCGC
>CAZPUI010001049.1:0-1813 GCA_964589695.1 uncultured Solibacteraceae bacterium
TTCTTCACCGCCACCAGCATGATCGGGTTCATCGCCGGGGCCGGCATCATCGTGCGCAACAGCATCATCCTGGTGGACTTCATTGAATTGAAGCTCAAGGAAGGCATGGCCCTGGAGGCCGCCGTGGAGGAGGCCGGCGTCGTCCGCTTCCGCCCCATGCTCCTCACCGCCGCCGCCGTGCTCGTGGGCAGTTCCGTCATGCTGGCGGACCCCATCTTCCAGGGCCTCGCCATCAGCCTCATGGCCGGGGAAGTGGCCGCCACCCTCCTCAGCCGCCTGGCCGTGCCCGTCCTTTACTTCCTCGTCGCCCGCCGGGGCCGCGCCGCCGAACTCCAGCGGAGCGCCCTCGCAGGCACGGAGCCGTGACATGGGACAGGGATGGAGGTCGATGGGGATCGCTCGAAGATTCAGGCCCGGTGGGACCAGGAACACGGGCAGGTGCGCATCCCCTTCATCCCCTTTATCCCTGTTTAACAATCTTTTTCCCGAAGAATCTGGGTCTTTAGCAGATTCAATTCGGGGTCATCCTGGACATTTAGCCTGCTTTTATCCCTTCCATCCCTTCCATCCCTGTTATTTGATCTCTTTTATGGAGCGCACAAAATCACCTTACCTGTCTGCAATTCCACCTATGCACCCAAACCTCTATCCATCTTCAAGGTCTAATTGTATTTTTCCACACAGGAAAAACAGATTGATGATTTACAGGGATGGAAGGGATGGAAGGGATGCTTTTCCGCAGGTTTTTGGTGGGTGGGCTTGGATCGGGCTTGATGGGCGTACCGAGGCGAAAAGCTATAGAACAGGGATGAAGGGGATAAAATATGCTTGGATGCGGCGTCTACTTTTGTCTCTTTGATCGCCATTTCCCAGAATCATCGCTGCAGTTGTCTTCCCACTACGCGGCTTCAAAGCCGTGTGGCTTCTATCCCCGCACTTATTTGGAGGTATCCATGAACGTCGATCGCATTGTCCACTCCGTGGCAGGGACCCTGATCCTTGCCAGCCTTGCCCTGGCCCACTGGGTCCACCCGAACTGGCTCTGGCTCACGGTGTTCGTGGGGGCCAACCTGCTCCAGAGCGGGCTCACGAACTGGTGCCTGCTCTCCTCCATCCTGGTGAAGCTTGGCGTCTCCACCCAGGGTTCTTGCGGGGTGAGGTCATGAGTATTCCCAACGTGCTCCACCTCACCACCAGTGCCTTCCCCAAGGTTCAGGCCCAGGACAAGCCGGTCCTCATCGACTTCTGGGCCCCTTGGTGTGGCCCTTGTCGAACCCAGGGTCCCATCCTGGACCAGGTTTCCCTCCAGCTGGGGGACCGAGCCATTGTGGCCAAGGTGAATGTGGACGAGGAGCCCTCCTTGGCCGCCCCCTTCGGGGTCCAGGCCATTCCCACCATTGTGGTGATGAAGGGCGGCAAGGTGGTCCAGCGCTTCACGGGTGTCCAGCAGGCCGGAACCCTGGTCCAGGCCCTGGAGGCTGCGTTAGCGCCCTAATTCCGCAAGGACCGCCAGGACGCCCTGGGCCACCTGGCTGAGCTTTTGGGCATCAATGCGCTCCACGGTGTCCCGGGGGGTGTGGTAGGCGGTGTTCCGGTGGTTGGCGCCATCGGCGATCATGACGGCAGGATAGCCCGCGTCCCAGTAAGGGTGGTGGTCCGAGAAGTCGATGCCGGGCACCCGCCGCGCGGCCATCTCCTCCGCCACGGGCATCTTCATGCCCTTGGCAATGGCCTTGCGCACCCGTCGGACCGGGGTGGCGGCACCCTCAACGCCCGCGACCATGGGCGCACTAGGCCGGACGCGGGCGAAGAA
>CAZPUI010001050.1:0-1810 GCA_964589695.1 uncultured Solibacteraceae bacterium
AAGACGGACTCGTCCACGAGGTACCCGAAATAGCGCCCTTCGTCAGCCTGGGCAGCTGCCAAGTGCCAGTCGTCCAAGAGCTTGGCCACCTCGGCCTCTCCCTTGGGATTCACCTGTGCCACCAAAGGCAGGGCAAGGGCCAGGATGATGACTGCTGCGCGTGACGTCACGGGAGGACCTCCAGGCAACCAGAATAACGGGGGTGCCGGAACTTGTTCGCGGCGTCGAGGCCCACAAATTCTGCATAAGGACTGGCGCCTGTTCCCGTGACCACAACGGTCATCCTTGAAAACAAAGGCTCTTAAGATGGTGTTTTCTTGGTCACGAGTGTTGCATGACGTGATTTTGCGGCTGGCGATCCCCTTCCAAACGAAGCCCCCAAGTTGGTGACTTTGGGGGCTTTGTTTCTGGTGGTCCTGAGCAGACTCGAACTGCTGACCTACCGCTTAGGAGGCGGTTGCTCTATCCACCTGAGCTACAGGACCTTGGACGCCCCACGGGGGCCGATTTGCCCATTCTGCCATGGTGAGGGGGGGGTGTCACCCTGGCCGTCCGGGGGATAGGATAGGAAGCACGAGACCTCTTGATGACCCAGGAACCGAAAAATATTGGTCGATATGTGGTGCAGCGGATGCTTGGGCAGGGCGCCATGGGCGTGGTCTACCTGGCCATGGATCCGCTGCTCAAGCGCCCCGTGGCCATCAAGGTGGTGAACGCCCTTGGCGAGGATGCCACCCAAACCCTGGCCAGGTTCCAACGTGAAGCGGAGATCTCGGCCCGCTTGAACCATCCCAGCATCGTCACGGTGTTCGATGTGGGTCAGGATCCCGAAGTGGGGCCCTTCCTGGCCATGGAATATGTGGATGGCGTCTCTCTCTCCAAGCTCATCCGCATCGGCATCACCCCAGAGGCCGGCATGCGCCTGATGGTCCAGGGTATGGGGGCCCTCCAGGCGGCGGAAGCCGAAGGCATCGTGCATCGGGATATCAAGCCCGACAACATCCTCATCAGCCAGGATGGCCGCTTCAAACTCATGGACTTCGGCATCGCCCGTCGGGATGAATCCCACCTGACCCAGGCGGGGATGATTTTCGGCACACCCAGTTACACCGCACCGGAACTCCTCACGGGGGGCGAGGCCACCGCCGCCACGGATCGCTATGCCTTTGCGGTCACAGCCTTCGAGATCCTCACGGGGCAGCTGCCCTATTCCGGTTCCAGTGTGGGATCCACGCTCTACCGCATCGTACATGATCCGCCCATCATGCCCCCGGACATGCATCCCTACCTCAAGGGGGTCTTCAACAAGGCTTTGGCCAAGAACGTCGAGGAGCGCTATCCGGACCTGGTGTCCTTCATGCACTCCCTCATCGAAGCCTTGTCCATTCCTGAAGAGCACAAGCTCAAGCTCCTGGCCTTTGTCACCGGGGACCACCCCTACGTGGCCACCCAGCCCATGACGGCGGATGGGGCGACCCTGGCCAAAATCAAGACCGATGCCATGCCCACCACCAGCATGGTCGAGGAGGAGGGCACAAGGGCCTTGACGGGGGATCTGGCTCGACTGAAGGTGTCCACCCAGCAGCAGACCGTGCAGTCCAGGGTCGAGGAACTGGAACCCCTGGAGGAGTTGGTGGAGCCCGAGGCGCCGACGGCGACCCAGGTTGTGGAGGTGCTCAATCCTGCGGTCGAGGGTGGGGCAGCGGCCCCGCCCCATATCCCTGCCCCCGCAATGGGAGAGGCCTTTCCCCTGCCTTCGGCGACGGGAGGGTTTCCACCCACGGCCCTTCAGCCCCCCCCCCCCCCTGCC
>CAZPUI010001051.1:0-1809 GCA_964589695.1 uncultured Solibacteraceae bacterium
GGCGGAGCACGTCATCCGGGACGGGATCGGGCAGGAAGTCCCGCACGGTCCTGCGCCGCCGCACCGCCTCGTAGAAATCAGCCACGGGGAGCCTCGGGCGAATTGGAGGGCGGCTCCGATCCCGCCATCCGCATGATCCAGGCCCGCACTCGGGTCCAGTGGAAATCGTCCATGATGTCGAAAAACACGGGGATGACCACCAGGGTGAGCAGGGTGGAGGTGATGAGGCCGCCCACCACGGCCCGGGCCATGGGGGCGCGCATTTCGGCACCGGCCCCCAGGGCCAGGAAGAGGGGAAGCATGCCGCCGATCATGGCGAAGCTGGTCATGAGGATGGGGCGGAGTCGGGTCATGCCCGCCTCGATGATGGCCTCGCGCCGGGAGAGGCCGTCCTCGCGCATGAGCTGAAGGGCCCGGTCCACGAGCAGGATGGCGTTCTTGGTTACCAGACCCATGAGGAGGATCAATCCGATCTGGGCCATCATGCTCATGGGATCCCCGGTCACCAGGAGCATGAGCACCATGCCCACCATGGACAGGGGCAGGGACAGCATGATGGTGATGGGGAGCTTGAAACTCTCGAACTGGCTGGCCAGCACGAAGTAGATGAAGGCCACGGCCAGAAGCAGGGCGATGGCCATGTAGACCCCGGTCTCCTTGTTGTGCTTGGCCTGGCCCTGCCACACCACCTTCACATCCGAGGGCAGTTGTCCGCCCTTGGCCACCTTGTCCACGGCCTTGGTGAGCTCGCCCACCACCTCCTGCAGGGTCTTCCCTTCCTTGTTCGCCGTGAGCATGATCTGGGCCTGGAGGGCCCGGCGCTGCAGTTTGGCGGGGGCCACGGTCTCCTGGAAGGTGGCCACGTTGCCCACCTTCACCTGGTTGAAGTTTCCGGCCTTGTCCTTCTTGGTGGAGACCACCATCAGGCCCCCCAGGATCTCGGGCCTGGAGCGGTCCTTGTCCGAAAGCCGTAGGCGCACGTCGTACTGCTCGCCGGTGGTGGGCTCCTCGAACTTCGCCACATCCATGCCGTCCACCAGGGGACGCACCATGCCTGCCACGGCCGTGGGGGACACCCCCAGGTCCGAAGCCATCTTGCGATCCACCAGGACCCGGAGTTCGGGTTTGCCCTGGTCGCGGCTGCTGGCGATGTCCACGGCCCCCGTGACCCCGGTGAAGGCTTGGCGCACCAGGGGCTCGGCCTTCTCCACGGACCTGCGGTCCGGGGAAAGGATGGCCACCATGAAGGGGCGCTCATCCCCGAAATCCTGCACCACGCCGACCCCCGTCTCCGCCCCGGCCACGCTGCGCAGTCGATGGCGGATCTCCCGGCGGATCTCGGTGTGGGCGCGGCTCCGGGCTTCCTTCAGCTTCACGTAAATCTTGCCTTCGTTGACGCTGCCCATGAGGCCGGTGCCGATGGTGGTGAACATCAGATCCACTTCCGGGGTCTGCCCCACCACCCGCTCCACGTCCTCCGCCTTCTGGCGGGTGGCCTCCAGGGTGGCGCCGGGCTCCGTCTTGAAGGTGACCTGGATATCCCCTCGGTCGTAGTCGGGCATGAAGTCGTTGCCCAGGAGGCCCATGAGGGGCATGGCCACCAGGAAGCTCCCGAAGCCCAGGGCCATGACCGTTTTGCGATGGTCCAGGGCCCAGGCGATGGCGCCCCTGTAGGCTTCGGTCCAACGGTCGAGCACGCGGCTGAACCAGTCCACGGAGCGCATGATGGCGGAGGTGTGGGGCTGTTTGGCGTGGCCCTTCTCGTGCTCGGGATCGGGCCAGACGGCGCTGAGCATGGGATCCAGGGTG
>CAZPUI010001052.1:0-1799 GCA_964589695.1 uncultured Solibacteraceae bacterium
CAGCAGTGGTCTGGATGAACTCCCGGTGGGTGAGTCGACTGGTCATTGGAGCACCTCCTTGAGGCGGAGCAGGGTGGCATCGTAGCGTCGACGGGCGGTGGGGGCATCGGGTGCATCCAGGACCAGCACAGCCACGGCTCCGAAGGTTCCACCAAGGCACCAGCCCGTCTCGGTCTGGATGGGTTCGCCTCCGGTCCAAGGCCTGGGTTTCCGGGCACGGAGGAAGGTGCCCAGACCCTTGAGGGCATGGGCGGAATCGGGGAAGCGGGCCAGGATCACCCGGTCCGGACGGCCCACCTTCCCGTAGCGGGCCACCACGGCCTCGCAGCGATCCGGAAGGCCCAGGGCGTTGTCCTCCATCAGGCTGTCGGTGGAGTAGAGCAGCCCTGGGGTCGCAATGGCGCGCACCGACTGCCCCCGCAGCCCATCCTTGACCAGGGCACCCACCAGGGGCGGAGGGGTGCCCGGCTCCCCAAGCCTGCCCAGAATCTGACGACCCAGGGCGAGGACCGCCTCCCTGGAGGCCTCCGACTCACGCTGGGCCTGGATGAAGACAAAGTAGTGGCCGTGCCAGTAGCGCAAAATGCCGCCGCCGAATTCGGAACCCTGGCCGATGCCGGCCTCGTCATCCACCCGCTCGAAGCTGAAGGCTCCATAGGCGCCGGCGGGAGCCTCCATGTCGAAGACGCTCACATCGATGGGCATCTCGCCTTCCTTGCGGTAGATCCGCGTGTGCAGGGCCTTCATGCCATAGGCGATGTAGACTTCGGCGGCACCATCCATGTAGGCGTAGACCGTGGTTCGGTCATAGGACTGCACGGGATCAGCCTTCCAGCCCGCAGCGATGGGCGGCGGTTCCAGCAGGGGATTCTGGGCGGAAAGGGTGGCACTGAGCGCCAGCACCAGGTGGGGCAGAAGGTGGGTGGAGATCTGCACGTTCATTCCTCAGCGTTTCTTGAAGGATAGCCCGCCCGGTTCGGCCTGTCGGAAACCCGTGATCCGCTGTTGGGCGTCCCGCTCGAAGACCACCTCACCGAAGGGTGGAGGCGCTGTGAAGCAGTCATTTCCTGCGGGAACCAGGGGCAGATCCCCCCGCCGCCAGTGGCGCAGCACCAGGCGGGGTCCATTCAGGACCACCTGCCAGCGGATGTCCGGCGCGAAACCTTCGAACTCCCCCACCAGAGGGGCCAGTTCCTCGGGGGTGGGTTCCTTGGCCAAGGTCCGGGTGGCCACCATGACGCGCTCTCCCTGGATGAACTCCAAGCTGCGCACCGTGCCATCCGCCTGACGCTTGAACTGGAGTTCCGCTCCGGCCATCAACGCCGCGAACCGATCCTCGGCCACGGGCGGAAGGGGTAGGGTCATCCCCTGCATCCTGATGCACAGCTGGTCCTTCTCCACCACGAAGGTCGCCGGAGAACCGCCCAGTCGGTATTCGCCCACGAGGGCCGCCAGCCGCTCCGGAGGGGGGGCGGTGAAGGGAGGTTTGGGGGCGGAGGGGGGCTCCGGGAGCGGCAGGAAGACCTTGTGGATTTCCGAAAGCATGCCGGTCTCGGAATAGAAGTTGTGGTCCCAGTTGGTGAGGATGACCACCCCGAAGGCGTGTTCAGGGATGTACTCAAGGGTGGCCATGAGTCCCCCCCAGGTGTTGATGCAAGTCATGCGGGTGGTGCCCCGCCACGTTTCCACCTTGAACCCGGCCTGCCAGGGACGCTCGCGATCGACTTTCCCCTTGGCCAAGGGGCAGGCCGGGAGGCTGGCCAGCCACTTCCCCATGTCCTCCAGGGTCGTCCAGAGTC
>CAZPUI010001053.1:0-1797 GCA_964589695.1 uncultured Solibacteraceae bacterium
GCGCCCTCCTGGAAATACTGCACCGCCTCGTCAGACGTCTGCATCACTCTGGGTTCGCGGTCGTTGGGGGTTCGGCCATAGTGCACCCCTTCTTCTGACTTTCCATCCCTGTGCACGTGGGGATCGTACTCCTCCTGGCCCTGCTGGGCGTCTCGTACCCACAGACGATCATGGCCTATCCCGGTGGCGGCGGCGCCTACATCGTGGCCAAGGACAACCTGGGGGAAATCCCTGCCCTGGTGGCGGGAGGATCCCTCCTGGTGGACTACATCCTGACCGTGGCCGTGTCGGTCTCCGCCGGGGTGGCCGCCATCACATCGGCCTTCCCCCTCCTGGGGGGCCACAACGTGGCCCTCACGGTGACCGCGATCATTTTCATCGCCTTCGCCAACCTTCGGGGGGTGAAGGAGAGCGGGGCCCTCTTCGCGGTGCCCACCTACGGCTTCATCCTCATGATGCTCAGCCTCCTGTTGGTGGGGACCTGGCGCGCCATGTCGGGGTCGGGCCCTGGCCCCGCCGAAGTCCAGGCCGGCATCGAGGAATCCCAGCGCTTCTCGGGTTTCCTCCTGGTGATGGTCTTCCTCAAGGCCTTCAGCTCGGGATGCACCGCCCTCACGGGGGTGGAGGCCATCAGCAACGGTGTGCAGGTCTTCAAGGCCCCCGCCGATCGCAATGCCTCCAAGACCATGATCTGGATGGTTTTGCTGCTGGGGGTCATGTTCCTGGGTATCACCCTGCTGGCCAACCATTTCCGCATCGAGTACATCCACAGTGCCGACCCCCGCATCGTCCCAGAAACCCTGCTGTCCAAACTGGCCAAGGCGGTTTATGGCGACAGCGGCCACGGCCTCTCGAGACTGGCCTACCTGCTGAACCAGGGCTTCACCTTTGCCATCCTCGTGGTGGCGGCCAATACGGCCTACGCGGACTTCCCCCGCCTCTCCGCCCTCATGGGTCGGGACGCCTACCTGCCCAAGCAGTTGGCCTCCCAGGGTGACCGCCTGGTCTACAGCAACGGCATCATCATGCTGACCCTGGTGGGATGCAGCCTGGTGATCCTGCTCCACGCCAGCACGGACCTGCTGCTGCCCCTCTATGCCCTGGGCGTGTTCACGGGGTTCACCCTGAGCCAGGCTGGCATGGTCATGCACTGGTGGCGACGCCGGGCCGAGGACCGCCACTGGCTGGCCAAGGCCTCCGTGAATGGCCTGGGTACGGTCACCACCGCCGTGGTGTGGCTGGACGTGGTGATCAACAAGTTCAAGATGGAACAAGGCTTCGGCGGCGTCTGGATCATCCTGCTGCTCATTCCCCTCATGGTCTTTGTCTTCATGAGGATCCACCGGCACTACATCCGGGTGCGATCCCTCCTGGCCGCCAGCCGTACGGAAGAGGTCTATCCCCGACCCAACCGGGTGATCGTCCTGGTGAGTCGCATCCACCGGGGTACGCTGGACGCGCTGCGCTATGCCAAGGCCATTGCGGACCACGGCCAAATCGAGGCTCTGGCGGTGGACTTCCCCGATGCCCAGGGGCACGCCAGCGCGGAGGTGGAGCGGCTCCAGTCCGACTGGTACCGCTACTGCGAAGGCATCCCCCTTCGGGTCATCGAAAGTCCCTTCCGCAAGGTGGTGGAGCCCATCGTGGCCGAAATTGACCGCATGCAGAGGGTGGAGCCTGAGTGGACCCTCACCGTGCTCCTGCCGGAGTTCGTGTCCGAAAACTGGTGGGGCCACTTCCTGCACAACCAGACGGCCCTCGTGAGCAAGACCAGGTTGCGGACCCGCTCCCAGGGGG
>CAZPUI010001054.1:0-1794 GCA_964589695.1 uncultured Solibacteraceae bacterium
CCTGGCCGTAGTTGTCCGTCTCCTCCGCGATGATCTTGATGGAGTTCTTGTTGGCCCCCACGGTGCCGTCACTGCCCAGGCCGAAGAAGAGCGCCCGCTTCACCTCCTCGCCTTCGATGTCGAAGGCCTCGTCCACCACCAGGGAGGTGTGGGCCACCTCAGCGTTGAGGCCCACGGTGAAGTGGTGCTTGGGCTGATCCTTGGCCAGTTCGTCAAAGATGGCCCGGAGGCTGGCGGGGGTGAATTCCTTGCCCGCCAGGCCGAAGCGGCCCGGCACCACCCGGGGCATGGTGGCGATGCGCCCCGAGGCCACGCTCTCGTGGAGGGCCATGACCACGTCCAGGCACAGGGGATCGGCAATGGCACCGGGCTCCTTATAGCGGTCCAGGACCCCCAGGGTCTTCACGGTGCTGGGCAGGGCCCCCAGGAAGTGCTCGATGGAGAAGGGCCGGTACAGGCGCACCTTCAGCAGGCCCACCTTCTCCCCCTGGGCCACGGCCCAGTCCACGTATTCGTGGGCGGTTTCGGCGCCGGAACCCATGAGCATCACCACCCGCTCGGCATCCGGAGCGCCCACGTATTCGAAGAGCTTGTAGGAGCGGCCCACCTGGGCGGCAAAGCGGTCCATCTCCCCCTGAAGGATGGCGGGCAGGGCCTGGTAGTACGGGGTGCAGGCCTCCCGGGTCTGGAAGAAGGCATCGGGGTTCTGGGTGGTGCCCCGCACCACGGGGTGCTCGGGGTTGAGGGCGCGACTGCGGTGGGCCGCCACCAGGTCATCGTCGATGAGGGCGCGGAGATCCTCGTCCAGGAGCATCTCGATCTTGGCCACTTCATGGCTGGTGCGGAAACCATCGAAGAAGTGGAGGAAGGGCACTCGGCCCTTGAGGGTCGCCGCCTGGGAGATGCAGGTGAAATCGTGGGCTTCCTGGGCACTGTTGGAGCAGAGCATGGCGAAGCCCGTCTGGCGGCAGGCCATGACATCGGAGTGGTCGCCGAAGATGGAGATGCCGTTGTGGCCGATGGCCCGGGCGGAGACGTGCATGACAAAGGAGGTCAGTTCCCCGGCGATCTTCCCCATGTTGGGGATCATCAACAGGAGGCCCTGGCTGGCGGTGAAGGTCGTGGTGAGGGCCCCCGCCTGGAGAGAGCCGTGGACCGCACCGGCGGCGCCGCCCTCGGACTGCATCTCCGCCACCAGGGGCACCGTGTTCCAGATGTTCTTCTTCCCCTGGCTGGACCACTCGTCCGCCCACTCACCCATGTTGGAAGAGGGCGTGATGGGGTAGATGGCAATGACTTCGTTGATGCGATGGGCGACGGAAGCCGCAGCCTCATTGCCATCCAGGGTGATCATCGGTCGATGGGACATGCAACCTCCAAGGGGAGTGGACGGGACCTGGCAGCCAGGCTCCACGGCAACTTTCACAATAGGAAGTATGGCGGGTATGAACCATCGAATGGATCGGAGAAAAGGGGAAAGGAAGGGAAGTGATTCCAAATTTCCATTCGATTTCCACGAAATTCCCGAAGGACATTTGGCAAGGGCAACTGGGTTCAGGTCCAGGAGGGAAAGCACCCCCTGGGATCTCCAGGTCCCGGCACCTTCCACAAAGTGACCTGGAGCCCCGCACCGTGTGTTCGCCGACCGGTTCCCGGTGTTCGCCGAATGGCTCTACCCCGGGCCTGGGGGAACCCGTAGCTTGAATCACAGGAGGTCAGGCCATGGAACAAGACCGGATGCAACGCAAGCGAAGTGTGATCCCTCCGGGGGTCGTGGCTGGACTCCTGATCATG
>CAZPUI010001055.1:0-1790 GCA_964589695.1 uncultured Solibacteraceae bacterium
CAAGCGGCTGGATCCCACCCTGGCCTCGGCCCAGAAGAGCCTCCAGAGCCTGGAAAAGACCCTCGCCGTGGTGGAGGGCCGGAAGGGGGACCTGGACACCCTCATCGCCAGCCTCGCCCGCACCATGAAGGACATGGAGGGATTCATTGCCGAACTCCGCCCCCAGATGAAGTCCACCTTGCCGGAGACCGAGGCCACCATGAAGGCCCTCCACCGCAACCTCAACGCCACCGAGGAGCTTCTGGAGGTCCTCAAGGCCAAGCCGAGCCGGGTGGTCTGGGGCAAGCCCACCCCCGAGGAGTTGGCCGCGGCGCGGAAGAGGGTGGAGGAGGCGAAGAAGGCGGCCGAGAAGTAATTACTGCAGGCTGTGCTCCTTGATGAGTCCCTCGCGGTAGGCATGGAGGAGGGCCTGGAGGTCCTCGATCTGTGCCTGGAGCTCCCTTCCCTGGTCCGTGTCCTTGATCCGCAGGCGCTGGGGATGGGTGCGGATGATCTCCGTTTCGGAATCGATGTCCAGTTCCTCGGACACGGCCTTCTGGGTGGACTCAAAGGGCTGGTGGGCCGCCAGGAGCATGCCCCGGGAGTTGGAGATGAGCGTATATCCTGCGATTCCCGTCTGCCGCTGGTAGGCCTTGGCGAAGCCGCCATCGATGACCAGCATGCGGCCACCCGCCCGGATGGGGCGCTCGCCCTTGGTCACCTTCACCGGGACGTGCCCATTGATGATGCAACCCCTCTGGGGATCCAAACCAAACTCCTCCAGGATCTTGCCGCAGGTGGCTTCCGTATCCCTCAGACGGTAGTAGGCGTTGCGAGGCTCCTTGTGGGTGGCCGGGTCCGCCAGGAAGTAGCGTTCGAAGGTGGCCATCTTCTCCTTGCCGAAGAGCGGGGACTGGGGGGCGCACCACAGGAACCACATGGCGTCCATGCCGTACTGCTTCTGGGCCGGATTGTCCGTGGCGAAGTAGCCCTGCCGGGCCAGGCGATCCACCCGATCCAGGAAGGCCTTGCCGGCGAAGGACCGGCCATCCACGTTGAAGGCGCGGAAGGAGCCGTCGTCGTTCATGGCGATGCAGCCGTGGTAGAGCAGGTTGCCGTCGTGGACCAGGTAGAGGCTGCCCGCGGAGAAGAGGAAGCGCACATGCTGCTGTAGCTTTCGACTGTTGGCGAAGGAGAGCCTGAGCTTGTCCACCACCAGCTGCTCCTCAGCGGTCAGGGCATCGGGCCGGGCCGGATCGATGGTGGGGAAGTTGGCGTCCAGGAGCGGGTGTTCGACGCCGTCCAACGCCAGGACCCCCCGGGCGTAGTCCACCTTGTCCAGGAGGAGTCGCGCGTCCATCCCGTAGTGGGGACGGCGCTTGATGATCTGGCTCTCCAGCTTGAACTGGAGGATGGCCATGGCCTTCTGCATCTGGGCCAAGAGACGGATTTCCTGGGCGGTGAAGGAACCCTCGGGGCCCACCTTGGGCAGGAAACAGCTGCAGGGATCGTCCTTGTACGTCTCCAGTGCAAAGGAGGCCAAGGGAAGGAGGCTGATGCCATAGCCATTCTCCAGGGTCTCCATGTTCCCGTAGCGCAGGCAGGTGCGAATGACATTGGCCATGCAGGCCTCGCTGCCCGCCGCCGCCCCCATCCACACGATGTCGTGGTTGCCCCACTGGATGTCCACCTGATGGTGCTCCATGAGGTCGTCCAGGATGAGGTGGGCCCCGGGCCCCGGTCGTAGATGTCCCCGATGATGTGCAGGCGCTCCACGGCGAGTCGCTGGATGAGTTCGGCCAGGCAGGTGA
>CAZPUI010001056.1:0-1785 GCA_964589695.1 uncultured Solibacteraceae bacterium
CGCATGGGCAATGGTGACGGTCTGGGTGCTGTCGCCGTATCCAACGGCCACCTGGCGCAGGGCACCTGGGCGCAGGTCCTCGCCATGGGCTCGGGCCATGGCCTCGGCCCGCTTCACCAGGTCCACTTTGGCGAGGATGGGGACTTCGGCGGGATCCTGGGTGATGGGGCTGGGGGAGGGATACTCCTGGGCATCCAAGGGGGGGAGCTGCGCGGCCTCGCCGGTGCCGGGGGCGGCCAGGGTGCGGGCAGCGTCCACCAGTTCCTCGGCGGTGGGGGAAATGAGGTCCGCAAAGCGGGTGGTTTCCCCATCCACCAGCCTCAGGCTGGCGCCGAAGGTTTCACTGGAGAGGAGATCCTCCATCCGGCCGTCGTCCATGACCAGGGAGGTGCTTTGGCGCTGTTCCAGGAACACTTCACCATGATCGCCCCCCCGACTGAGGAGGGCCACAAGCACGAGGTGAAGCTGGTCATCGGTGAAGGGGCTCATGGGCATTCTCCCGTTCTGGATTCGTCGTGAGCGCCAGGTGGCGCGAAGTGCGGCTTCCGCAGCATCGAGTTGGGTTTCGAGGTCCCGACCATCGGCCAGGATGAGGGCATCGGCGTGGAGGCGCTTCTCGGGGTCGCTGCTCTGGGCCCCCAGGCGGGCCCGCGCGTGGTCCTCGGAGCAGCCATCCCGGGCCACGATGCGGGCGAGGCGCAGGTCCACCGGGGCCTCCACCACCCACAGGGCATCGAAGCGATGGCCTTGACTGCGCTCGATCCAAATGGCAGCGTCCACCAGCGCCCCCGGGGTGTCCTCAGGCAGGGCTTCCAGGCACGTCTGAAGCTCGGCTTCGATCCTGGGATGGAGAAGGGACTCCAGCCGACGACGGTCGCGGGTGGATGCAAAGACCCGCTGGGCCAGGACCTTTCGGTCCAGGGCCCCCGAGGCATCCAGCACCTCTCCGCCGAAGGCGGCCACCACGGCACGGAGCCCCTCGCTGCCCGGTGCCACCACCTGCCGGGCCAGGGCATCCGCATCCAGCACCTGCCAGCCCCGGGCGGCCATGCGCTGGGCCACCGTGGACTTCCCAGCGGCCATGCTCCCGGTCAGACCGAGGACAGGGAAGGGAAGGTGGTTCACACGCATGCCACCAGTTGAACCCAGGGTGGGCCAAACCTCAATGGTCTCTCCGGGCAGACGTGGTGGCCGGGCTATGCCCGGAGACCACGTGGGGTGCCCGAGGCATTCGACGCTTGCGTCGAAGCAGAGCGACCGGAGGGAGTGGGCGGTCCCCCTCGTTCATGTCCGGGTAGACTGGCTGTTCGCCCTTGAGGTCCCATGTTCCTGCGCCCCAACCTTTGGATCCGGAAGCCTGCGGGCCCGATCCAGCTCCAGGTGGAGCCGTGAGGGAAGGGGATGCCGCGACCATGTGGTGCCTGCGTCGGGAGCCGGGGCCCGGGAGGCCCTGGCTCGGACTGGCCCGGGCCTGGGATCTCCGTGAATCCTTGGCCCGTCTGGCCTGGCTCCGGGGCATCGACAGCCCCGAGGAACTGGCCTGGCGGCTGGATCCCACCTGGGAGCGGACCCACGATCCCTGCCTCATGGCAGGCATGGCCGAGGCGCTCCGGGTCCTGAACTCGGCGCTCGATCGGAACCTTCCCATCACCGTCTATGGCGACTACGACGTGGATGGCGTGGCCGCCACCGCTGTGCTGGTGCGGGTTTTGGAACGGAAGGGCGCCAGGGTGGAACATTTCATCCCCAACCCGCGCCTGTCCTGGGCCCAATTCCCCCCTTTCC
>CAZPUI010001057.1:0-1784 GCA_964589695.1 uncultured Solibacteraceae bacterium
TAGGGCAACCATCGCCGCAGCCCGGGCCGATGTTCGATGCCGGGCTTGGACTTGGCCTCCGAGGGCCAGGGCTGCGGATTCGACGTGGTGATCTCCAGCTCACTGGCGGTGAAGGGACCGTAATTGACATAGTCCCCTTCGATGCCACCAATGGTGAAGGTCTGGCTCTTGGGGGCCACCACATGCCCGGGGGCGGCGGGCTTGGCCAGGTCCTTGGTTTCTGCGGTGAAGTCCGTCTGTTTGCTGAACTTGACCATGAGCAGCGTGCGGTAGACCTTGGGCGTCTGGCCCAGGAGCACCATGGGCCTGCGCTCCACGATCACCGCCCCATCCTGCCAGGGTGCATTGGTTGCGGCGTACCCTGCCCCGGTGTCGGCCTGGTTCTGGTGGATGACGTGGATGCCCTTGCCACCGTAGGTGTAGGGGCCGCCGAACACATACACCCGGGTGGAGCCCAGGAACGTGAAGGGCGTGGGCTTGAACAGGGCATCCAGCTCGGGAAGGGCCCACTGCAGAGGATCCGAGGTCTTCTGGGCATAGACATTCTGCCAGGGGTGCATGTTGATGGCCTTGAGAAGTCCGGGGTGGCGCAGGTAATCCAGGGCGCCGGCGGCCTGCTTCCCGGCGTCATCGGGGGTCAGAAGGGGGCCAAAGGTGATGTCCTTGTTGCTGATGAGATGGAAGGCATTGCTGGAGCTGAACAGGGGCCCGAAATCGGCATCAGGAATACCATCCAGGCTGACGGCCCGGTACAGCAGGGGGGTGGTGGGGGACACGTCATTCACATCGATGACGCACTCATACTCTTCCTTGGCATCGGTCGTGATGTAGATGTGGTAGTGCAGGTACTTTCCCTTGTCCGGCGTATCCAGCTTCTCCAGGAAGCTCTTCGACTTGTTGATGCTCCCCACCACATAGCCGTACTGGGGCATCTGGGCCTGGACCGGCGTGGCAGCCAGCACCAGACATAAACCCGAAACGCCCGTCAGAAGTCCTCGCATAACGCTCCTTCGCAACATGAAATACGCCCAGCGGCTCCCGAAGAGCCCGCGGAGGTGGGGGTGGAAGTACCCGTGGTTCTATTCCCCGATCATGGACGCATTTTGAATACAGTTTCGACCGGTCGCGAACCTGGGGCGCGACCGGTTGGGGGGCGCGCTCTACCGGTACTCCCCGATCCGCACCAGGTCCATCACCGGCTCGCTGAATTCCTTTGAGGCCTCCAGATCCACCTGGAATTCCACCACCCAGTCGTTGTATTCCCCAACGTCCACCAGCATCTGCTGGACGAACAGGAAAGTGGGATCCTCGGCCTTGGGTTCGAGATACGTGTGGCGCAGGTTCCGCCCTTCGGGGTCCAGGCGGGGGCCCTGGTGGGTTGACAGGTACTGTCCAACATTGACCTTGAGCCGTTCCGGGGTCCAGGGTTCGTCCTCCAGGTCCAGGGGCTCGGCGCGCCCCGCCAGGGCCAGCACCGCCACGGCCTCGTCCCAGTCCTCCACGGTGAGGGCATGGAGGAAGGCAAAGATCCGGGCCCGGATGGCGGCGGTGAAGGTCTTGCGGTCCCGGGTGATGTCCCGGGCGGCGGCCTCGGCGCCGGGGAGGGCCAGGGTGGCCTCTTCCCGCATGAAATTGGGGTCCTGCATCTTCTCCCAGGCGTCCAGGAGGCTGGAATCCACCTGCTTCAGCATGGCGGAGAGGTAGGCCTCCATCTCCCGCACCTCGTCGTTCTTGATGGCGTCGGGCACCGTCTGGGCCAGCACCTTGAAGGTGTTGTTGATGTG
>CAZPUI010001058.1:0-1782 GCA_964589695.1 uncultured Solibacteraceae bacterium
CTTCGAACTCTTCGTGCCCCTGTCCCAGGGGAGCACCGTGGTGCTGGTGCAGAATGCCCTGGCCCTCTCCACGGAAACCGTGGATGTGACGCTGGTGAACACCGTGCCCTCCGCCCTGGCCATGCTGCTGGGCGCCGGGGGCGTTCCCCCTGGGGTGCGCACCGTCAACCTGGCGGGGGAAGCCCTCAAGCGGGACCTGGTGGAACGCATCTTCGAACTCACCGAGGTGGACACGGTTTGCAACCTCTATGGGCCTTCGGAAACCACCACCTACTCCACCTGGGTGAGCATGCCCAGGGCGGGTGGGTTTGTGCCGACCATCGGCCGCCCCGTGGGCAACACCCAGGTGTACATCCTGGACGCCCAGCTCCAGCCGGTGCCCGTGGGGGTTTCCGGGGAGCTGTTCATCGGCGGCGCCGGGGTGGCCCGGGGCTACCTGAACCGCCCCGAGCTCACGGCGGAGCGGTTCCTGGACAATCCCTTTGCGGAAGGAAGGATGTACAGAACCGGGGACCTGGGTCGCTGGCTGGCGGATGGCACCATCGAATTCCTGGGCCGCAATGACTTCCAGGTGAAGGTGCGGGGTTTCCGCATTGAACTTGGCGAGATCGAAGCCCGGCTCCTGGAGCACCCAGAGGTTCGGGAGGCGGTGGTGATCGCCCGGGAGGACGTGCCCGGGGAGAAGCGCCTGGTGGCGTACCTCACCTCGGACGGGGAACTTCCGGCGGAAACCCTGCGGACCCACCTGGGGTCCCGGCTGCCGGAATACATGGTTCCGGCGGCCTTCGTGCGCCTGGAGGTTCTGCCTTTGACACCCAATGGCAAACTGGACCGCAAGGCCCTGCCTGCGCCCGAGGGGGATGCCTTCACCTCCCGCGCCTTCGAAGCGCCCCAGGGGGACCTGGAGCAGCTCATGGCCACCCTGTGGGGTGACCTGCTGAAGGTGGCCCGGGTGGGGCGGAACGACAACTTCTTCGAGCTGGGGGGCCATTCCCTCCTGGCGGTGCAGCTGGTGTCCCGGCTGCGCCAGGCCCTGAATGTGGAAGTGGCCCTCCACCAGCTCTTCGCCCGTCCCACCCTGGCGGACTTCACCCGCAGTCTGGCGGAGTCCGTACGCACCCAGCTGCCCCCGGTGACCCCCATGGAGCACGGGGCGCGGATTCCCCTGTCTTTCGCCCAGCAGCGCCTGTGGTTCCTGGCCCAGATGGAGGGCGTGAGCGAGGCCTACCACATTCCCGCCAGCCTGAGGCTGCGGGGCAAGCTGGACAAGGTGGCCCTGCGGGGTTCCCTGGACCGCATCCTGGCCCGCCACGATGCCCTGCGCACCACCTTCGGCGTCCACGAGGGCGAACCCTTCCAGCACGTCGCTCCGGCGGAGGGCTGCCATTTTGACCTGTTGGACCAGGCCGTCACGTCTGACATGGAACTGGAAGCCCTGGTGGCCCAGGAAGCCGCCCAGCCCTTTGATCTGGAGCGGGGTCCCCTGGTGCGTGGCCGTCTGATCCAGGAGGCACCGGAGCTCCACACCCTGCTGTTCACCATGCACCACATCGTGTCCGATGGCTGGTCCATGGGCGTGCTGGTGAAGGAGTTCGGGGTGTTGTACCGCGCCCATGTCGAAGGCGAGACGGCGGCACTGCCCCCCCTGGAGGTGCAGTACGCCGATTATGCCCAGTGGCAGCGGCGGTGGATGTCCGGAAGCCTGCTCCAGGCCCAGGGCGCCCACTGGAAGTCCACCCTCACCGGCGCTCCGGCCCTTCTGGACCTGCCCACGGACCATCC
>CAZPUI010001059.1:0-1781 GCA_964589695.1 uncultured Solibacteraceae bacterium
CTCGAACCAGGTGCAGACGGATCATCCTGGGGGCCTGGCCTTCCTCGAAATGGCACAAGACCGCATCCCGGGCTGCAGCCTTGAGGGCTTCCAATCCTTCGGCCTGGACATGGATCCCGAATCCAATCCCCCGCGCGGTGAAGCCCCCCTCCGGGGCCTCCTGGACCTCAAAGATCACTTCCGATGGGCGTTCTTCCATGGCAGTACCTCTGCTTCAGTGTGGCTCCCGTGCGCGCGGGTGACCAGCGGCGGGAGCATGAACCACCCCCTGCATTGAGCCGGTCTCGAAAAGGGATCACCACCCCCCTGGCAGCCGCACAGCCCCCTTCGGCACCTTCGACCAGTCAAAGGAAGCCACCAAGTCCGCGGCGGTGCAGGCCCGTGGGGCCTCCAGGCAGCCCAGGCTCCACCCCAACCAGCCCACCAGGTCCTCCAGCGCCTGGCCACGGGCCAGCAGGGCCTCGAGTCCCAGGGCCCCGGCCCGCTTGCCCAGGCGCTGGCCATCCGAAGCCATCACCAGGCCCACGTGGGCGTAGGTGGGCCGGGGCAGATCCAGGGCCTCCTGGAGCCGGATCTGGGTGGGGGTCACGGGCAGCAGGTCCTGGCCCCGCACCACCTCGGTCACCCCTTGGTCCCCGTCATCCACCACCACCGCCAGGTGGTAGGCGAAGCACCCATCCCGCCGGAAGACCAGGGGATCCCCCGTCACCTCGTTGGGATCGGCCGACTGGGCCCCCTGCACCCGGTCCTGCCAGGCCACCTGTCCCTTGGGAAGTCGCACCCGCAGGGCCGCCGCCCCCTCCCGATCCTGGTCCCGGCAGGTGCCCGGGTAGGGCCGGAGTCCATCTTCCGCGTGGGGGGCGCTGGCCAGGAGGGCCAGCTCCTTCCGGGTGCAGCCGCAGGTGTAGAGGCGCCCCTGGGCCCGAAACCGCGCCAGGGCATCCCGGTAGCGCCCCAAACGCTCCGACTGCCAGACCACGGGGACATCGCTCGTGAGCCCCAGCACCGCCAGGTCCCGAAGCTGCTGCAGTCCCCAGTCCCTCCGGCACCGGGGACCATCCACATCCTCCATGCGAATGATCCAGCGCCCCCCCTGGGCCCGGGCGGACAGCCAGGAGGCCAGGGCCGTCCGGAGGTTGCCCAGATGCAGGATGCCCGTGGGCGAAGGTGCGAAGCGTCCCAGGACGGTCATGGGGAACACCCTACCGAAATGGGCGCCGCGGGGCTACCCGGCATCCCCTCCGACGTTTTCCAGGGACGGTTCCGGGGGTTCTGGAACAATGGCCTGCGGACAACCTCCAGGAGGTCACATGCAGCGGGTCACGGGCATCGGGGGCATCTTCATCAAGGCCAAGGATCCAGTGGCGCTGCGCGCCTGGTACCAGACCCACCTGGGCATCGACGTCCAGGCCTGGGGCGGGGCGGTCTTTTCCTGGACCGATGCCGAGGGCCAGCCCACAGGCGGATCCACGGTCTGGAACCTCACCGAGGCGGAGACCACCTACTTCGACCCCAGTCACGCCCCCTTCATGGTGAACTACCGCGTTGCGGATCTGGCCGCGCTCCTGGAGGCCCTGCGCACCGAGGGATGCCAGGTGCTGGAAGCCACGGAGAGCTCGGAATTCGGGAAGTTCGGATGGGTGATGGATCCTGAAGGCAACAAGGTGGAACTCTGGGAACCCCCGGCGGGGATGTAGGGACTCGGTTGAAGTCCGTTCGGTCGATAGCCACGCGGGCCGTGGAACAGTCCGAAGAAACAGGGATGTGTGGGTACTTCGGGG
>CAZPUI010001060.1:0-1779 GCA_964589695.1 uncultured Solibacteraceae bacterium
ACCATTGGATGGCGGCGATGTTGAAAAACTCACCGCCGAGCGCCACCGCCGGGGAGGAACCGAGCTTTGGAGGGGGCAGGCTCAAACCCTCCGTTGCTTGAGCGTCCAGATGGACGGGAATTTCCGGAGGTTCGAGGCCCTGGGCCACGATCCGCAGGACGTAGAGCCCCTCGGTGGGGGCCTGCAGGGCAAACCTCCCTTCGGGTGATGGACAGGTGGTGATGGCGGTGGAAAGGGTGCGGTAGCCAGGACGGTGGAGGGAGACTGTCGCTGAGATTGGGCGCGCATCCAAGCCGAGGACCCTGCCTGAAACACGGTGGGTTTGGGCGAAATCAGGGCCGAGGTCAGGGACAGCGGTTGGGAAGAAGTGGGTCACCTGGGTGATGGCGGGAAGGGGGGAGAGCATGAGCATGAGTGCGTGAATGGGGGACATGCATGCCTTTCGTGGCGGCAGGGCCAGGCCGACGGTGCGCCGGAGGGTCTGATCCGGTATACGGGGCCCCAGGCCTGCTGCCGTGTCCGATGGGACAGGACACAGCCTGGATGGGGCAAGAGCCTCCCTTGGTGGATAAAAGAGGACCCCATGGTGACCAGCTGGGTCGATGAACCCGTGGCAAGGGGCCTGGGTCTGGGATCATGAGGCGGGAGGACCGCATGGCGAGCATGGGAACAGCGGCAGCGGGCACCTCTCGCGGAGGATGGAAAGGATGGGGACCCGCTTGGCTGCAGGGTTATCCCGCCTTCGCCGCCGTCCTGATGACCTACGCGCTCTGGCGCTTCATCCTTACCCGCATCTACTTCGAGCGCGCCACAGGCCACCCCTGGCAGGGCCGGACCCAGGCCGTTCAGTTCTGCACCTTCTACGGAGCCCTGGCGCTCATGGGCGTCCTTGCCTTCTGGACGGCCCACCGCTTCCCCTTCGGGTCCCGCCGCCGGTGGGTGCCCATCTTCGCCCACGGGGTGGCCATGGTGGCCTATTGCGGCCTGAGTTACGGCCTGTACCTGGTGCTGCACACGGTTCTGTCCGGGGCCTGGGGCACGGCGCTTCAGCACATGCACAACCTCGTGCGCATCGAGGTGCTCTACTCCGCGACCCTGGGCTGGATCTTCTTCCTCGTGGGTGTGACCTTCGCCCACGCGCGCCACTACCTCCAAAAGGTTCGGGAACACACCGCCCGGCAGGCCCGCCTCGAGGCGCAGCTGGCCCAGTCCCAGCTCCAGCAGCTCAAGTCACAGCTGCACCCCCACTTCCTCTTCAACACCCACAGCGCCATCAGCGGCCTGATGTTCACGGATGTCCCGGCGGCGCGGCGGATGCTCAACCTGCTCTCGGATTTCCTGCGGCTCTCGCTGAAGGATTCCGGCAGCCAGGTGGTACCCCTCAAGCGCGAGCTGGAGTTCACGGACCTCTACCTGGAGATCCAGAAGTTGCGCTTCACGGACCATCTGCGGGTGGTGCGGGAGGTGGCGCCGGAAACCCTCGAATGGCCCGTGCCGCACCTCCTGCTCCAGCCGCTGGTGGAGAATGCCCTCAAGCACGGCATCGGCCCCAAGGTGGAGTCGGGGACCCTTTGGCTCACGATCCGCCAGGAGGCCCACGAGCTCCTTCTGGAAGTCGCCGATGATGGCGTGGGACCCTTGGCCAACCCTCGTACCGCGGACGGGGCCGGACCGGGCCTGTCCAACGCCCAGGATCGGCTGGCCAAGCTGTACCCCCACAGTGCCCCCGGGGCTGGGCTCGGCCTGCGCAATGCCCAGGACCGCCTGATCCAGCTCTAC
>CAZPUI010001061.1:0-1776 GCA_964589695.1 uncultured Solibacteraceae bacterium
TGACGAACATGTAGCTCGTGTCCTTCACCATGAAGACGAAGTCCGTGATGGCCGGGCTGTAGACGGCCCCGCCCGCGCAGGGGCCCATGATGGCGCTGATCTGGGGGATCACCCCGGAGCTAAGGACATTGCGCAGGAAGATGTCTGAGTAGCCCGCCAGGGACTGCACCCCTTCCTGGATGCGGGCGCCCCCGCTGTCGTTGAGGCCGATCACCGCCGCCCCATTCTTCAGGGCCATGTCCATGATCTTCACGATCTTTTCGGAGTAGGCCTTGGACAGCGAACCGCCGAAGACCGTGAAATCCTGGGCGAACACGTAGACCAGGCGGCCATCGATGGTGCCGTAGCCCGTGACCACGCCATCCCCCAGGACCTTCTGCTTCTCCAATCCAAAGTCCACGCAGCGGTGCACCACGAACTTGTCGATTTCCGTGAAGCTGTTCTCGTCGAGGAGGATGGCAATGCGCTCCCGGGCCGTGAGGCGTCCTGATAGATGATGCTTGGCGATGCGATCTGCGCCCCCGGCCTGCTCGGCCTCCTCGTGTTTCTGGCGCAATAGGGCAAGCTTCTCTTCCAGCGTCTTGGTCATGGTCTCGTCCTTGAGGCAGAGGGGGCCGAGCAAATGGGGCCAGTACGCTGAATGGATGGCACCGCAGGGGGCATCGCCAGCGCGTGGTTCCGCCCGGGTTTCCGGGGTAACAGAACTTGGATGCCTGAAACCTCAGAGCATCTTGGCGATGGTCTGGAGCTGCATGAAGCTCGTGCCTTCGTAGATGCGGCCCACCTTGGAATCCCGGAAGAACTTCTCCGCCGGGTAGTCCTTGCTGAAGCCATAGCCGCCAAAGAGCTCCAGGCATTCGCTGGCGACTTCCTCCGCCACCTGGCTGGTGAACCACTTGGCCATGGCCGCGGCCTGGATGAAGGGCGCTCCGGCATCCTTCAGGCGGGCGGCATTGTAGGTCAGAAGGCGGGCCGCTTCGATGCGGCAGGCCAGCTCGGCGAGTTTCATCTGGACGGCCTGGAAGTTGAAGATCACCTGGCCGAACTGTTTGCGCTCCTTGGTGTAGGCCAGGGCCGCGGCATGGGCGCCCTGGGCCAGGCCCAGCATCTGGGCGGCGATGCCGATCCGACCCTCATTGAGGGTCTCGATGGCCACCTTGTAGCCCTTGCCGGGTTCACCCAGGACATTGGCCGCAGGCACGAAGACATCCTCCAGCACCAGTTCGCAGGTGGAGCTGGCCCGGATGCCCAGCTTGTCTTCCTTCTTGCCGATGCTGAAGCCCGGCATGCCGCGTTCCACCACGAAGGCGGTGATGCCCTTGTACCCGAGGGCTGGGTCCAGGGTGGCGAAGACCACGAAGAACCCGGCCTCCTTGGCGCTGGTGATCCAGAGTTTGGCGCCATTGAGCCGGTAGCCCCCATCCACGGCGGTGGCCCGGCAGGCCAGGGCGAAGGCGTCGCTGCCGGAACCGGCCTCGGACAGGGCATAGGAACCCACCTGGCCACTGCAAAGCTGGGGCAGGAACCGGGCCTTCTGTTCCTCGTTGCCCCAGCGCTTGATGCAGTTGTTCACCAGGGTGTTCTGAACGTCCACCAGCACGCCCACGGAGGCGTCCACCTTCGAGAGCTCCTCGATGACCAGAATGGCGCTGAAGAAGGTCGAACCGATGCCGCCGAATTCCTCGGGCACATCGATCCCCATGAGGGCGAGCTCGAAGAGTTTCTTCAGGAGGCCGGGATCCACGGCCTGGGCCTCGTCCATGGGCATGCGCGGGG
>CAZPUI010001062.1:0-1769 GCA_964589695.1 uncultured Solibacteraceae bacterium
ACTAAAAATAAAATCAAGGTCGCTTCATCGAGCGCCATTGCGGATTGTTTTGACCTCATCGCGGGCACCAGCACGGGCGGCATTCTGGCCCTGGGACTGACGCGGCCGGGGCCGGGCGGAAAGCCGAAATACCAGGCGCAGGACCTGGCGGACCTCTATCTGAAGGAAGGCGCCCGGATCTTCGATGAGAGCCTCTGGCGCAGAGTCACCAACCCCATGGGACTGCGGGCCGCCAAGTACCCGCCGGAGGGCATCGAGGGGGTGCTGGCCCAGTATTTCGGAGACACGCGGCTCAAGGAGGCGCTGACTGAGGTGCTGGTGACGGCCTACGACCTGGAAAAACGGGACGCTTTCTTCTACCGCCGCCGCCGGGCCCGCGAGGAAGACCGCTACGATGTCCCCATGCGGGTGGCTGCCCGGGCCACCAGTGCCGCACCCACCTACTTTGAGCCCGCCCTGGTCCAGTGGCCCTCTGGGCGTGACGTGCTGGTGGATGGCGGGGTCTTCGCCAACAACCCCGCCATGTGCGCCTACGCGGAGGCCTGGCCAACCTTGGCCAAGATGGGGCGGACGACGGACGACATCCTGCTCGTGTCCCTTGGTACCGGCCTCTACACTAAACCCTTCCGTTACGAGGACGCGAAGGGTTGGGGTGTGGCTGGGTGGGCCAAGCCGGTGCTGGATGTGATCTTCGACGGGGTGGCCGATACCGTGGACTACCAGCTCCGGCAGCTGCTGCCTGCGGCGGGGGATGGCACGCCCCGTTACCTCCGGTTCCAGACCGACCTCGACGCGGACCTCAGCGAGATGGACGACACCAGTCCCCAGCATCTGGAGGGCCTCCAACGCGCAGCCGAAGGCATCCTCCAGCGTCAGGCCGCCGACGTGGAAGCCCTGGCGAAGCTGCTCGGGGGTTAGTGCGTCTTTTCCGTCCGCACCACCAGCACATCACAGGGCGCCAGCCGCACCACGCGTGCGGCGGTGCTGCCAAAAAGGAGGCGCTCCAGCGTGGAATGGCCCACCTGGGCGACCACCAGCAGGGTTCGGGGATCCGCTTCGGAGATAAGTTCCTCCGCCGGACCGCCCCACTTCACGATCACCGAGGCCCCGGCATAGGCCTTGACCCAGGCTTCCAGCTGTTCCCGGGCGTGGTCCTCCATGGTGTGGAGCCAAGCGGGGTCGGGCAGGGCGATCTGGGCCTCTGGCAGCATGGGCGCCGGGGGCTGGAGCACATGCATGGCCACCAGGGGCACCCCGCACTGCACAGCCCAGCTACCAGCCCGTTCCAGGGCCTGCTTGGAGGCTTCAGAGAAGTCCACACCCACCAAAACGCGCGTAATCAAGGCGGCCTCCACTCGGACACCCCAAAGATAAGCTCATGGTCTTCAATTGGTGCGGCTTTTTTCAGAGGGGGGGCTTGAAATATAAGTTGCAACACCTAAAATGAAATCAGGAGGCACCATGATCACCCTTCGACCCGCGGGCTCCCGGGGCCACTTCAATTTCGGCTGGCTGGATACCCACCACACCTTCTCCTTTGGCGAGTATTTCGACCCTGAACAGGAACAATTCCGCGCCCTGCGCGTGTTGAACGAGGACCGGGTGGCGCCGGGCAAGGGCTTCGGCACCCATGGCCACCGGGACATGGAGATCCTCACCTGGGTGTTGTCCGGGGCCCTGGAGCACCGCGACAGCCTGGGTACCCATGGCGTCATTCAGCCGGGTGAGGCCCAGGTCATGAGTGCGGGTACCGGCATCCGGCACAGCGA
>CAZPUI010001063.1:0-1768 GCA_964589695.1 uncultured Solibacteraceae bacterium
TGGGCATATTGCTGAAGCTGATCCACCGCCGCCACCCTGAAGGTGTCCAGGGTGAGGAGGGCCACCCGCTGCTTGAGTTCCAGCTTGGCGTAGGCCGCCAGTTTGGCGATGGTGGTGGTCTTGCCCACCCCCGTGGGGCCCACGAGGGCGGCCACCTGGGTGCGCCCCGGCTCGAGCTGGATGGGGGCCGCCACGGGGATGAAGTTGGCGATCACCCGATGCATGAAGAGCCGAGCCTTCTCGCTCTGGATCTCCGCCTGCCCGTCCTGATCCAGAAGGGCCCGCTGGGTGTACTCGCAGAGGCGCATGGCGATGATGGGATCCACGTCATTGGCCACAAGGCCACCGTACAGCTCCAGCAGGGGGGCCGGCAGGTGGACCTGGGAGGGAGGCATGCCCTGTTTCTGGATCCGGGCCAGCATGCCCTTCAGTTGATCCAGTTCCCGGAGGATGTTGCCGTTTCGGGCCTCCTGGTCCCGCAGGGCCTCCACGGCGCCCTTGATTTCCAGCAGCTCCCTGCGGATGGGCTGAAGGTCCGTGGGTGGGGGTGGGGCCACCACCCGCTCGGGCATGGAGATGGGTGCCACCGGCTCGGGGCGGGCCACAGGCTCGGTTCGGGCCAAGGGCTCCCGACGGGGCATCGGCTCCCGCTGGACGATGAGGGGGGTGGATGCAGGGGCTGGAGCCAGGGCCGGGCGGAGCCCGTAGGTATCCCCCACAGGCAGACTGGGAGGCTGGCCCTCGTCCATGGCGGCCGTCACTTCGATGCTCGTTTCCTCCCGACCCAGGGGGCCTGGGCGCGTGCGGCTCCGGGTGCTCAGGATGAAGGCCTCTTCGCCCCACTCCCTTTTCACCGTGGCGAGGGCCTCCTGCATGGTGGCGGCTTCGAAGGTCTTCACGCGCATGGGGAGCAGCTCCGGACTTCTTGGGCTGAGGATTCTAGGCTCATGTCACCGTCCCCAGATTGACGACTCGGACATCCAGCGGAATTTCACTGTGGCTGAGCACCACCAGGTGGGGCAGGGTCCGTTCCAGAAGGCGCCGCAGGTGGGGCCTTAGCACCGGATTGGTCAGGAGGATGGGTTGGGAGCCGGGCAGGAGATCGGTGATGCCATTCACCATGCGGTTCAGCAGTTCCTGGAGGCGACCCGGTTCCATGGCCAGGAAGCTGCCCCTCTCGGAATTCTCGATGCCCCCCTGGAGCGTCTGTTCCAGGCGCGCGTCCAGGAGCAGGACCCCCAGTTCGTTGCCTTCGGACACATGGGGGCTGGTGAGCGAGCGTCCCAGGTGCTGGCGAACGTACTCGGTGAGCAGTACGGGATCCCGGGTGACCTGGCCTGCATCGGCGGTGGCCTCCAGGATGCGTCCCAGGTCCCGGATGGAGACCCGTTCCCGCAGGAGGTTCTGGAGGACCTTCTGGAGGGCGCCCAGGGGGACCACGTTGGGCACCAGGTCTTCCACCAGTTTGGGATTGGACTCCTTGAGGGTCTCCAGGAGGTGCTGGACCTCGGAGCGCCCCAGGAGCTCCGGGGCATGCTGCTTGATGAGTTCGGACAGGTGGGTGGTGATGACCGTGGCGCCGTCCACCACGGTGTAGCCCAGGAGCTGGGCCCGATCCCGCAGGTTCTCCTGGATCCAGAAGGCTGGCAGCCCGAAGGCCGGTTCCGTGGTGGGAATGCCCTGGAGATCCTCCATGGCCGTGCCAGGATTCATGGCCAGGAAGGTGCCTGGCTGGACTTCGGCCCGGCCCACCTCCTCGGCTCGAAGT
>CAZPUI010001064.1:0-1767 GCA_964589695.1 uncultured Solibacteraceae bacterium
CCGGCTGGGCAGGGAGTAGAGCATGCCCTGGTGGCCCATGGCGATGCCATCGTCGATGGCGATGGTGTTGAACTCCTTGGCGATCCCACCCGCGGCCTCGATTTCCCGGGCCACCAGCTGGCCCAGGTCCTTCAGGTGGACGTGACCCGGCACGAACTGGGTGAAGGAGTTCACCACGGCGATGATGGGTTTCCCGAAATCCTCCTCCTTGACGCCGGTGGCCCGCCACAGGGCGCGGGCCCCCGCCATGGTGCGGCCGTGGGTGGTGGTGCGGGAACGGTAGGTGGGCATGGGAACTCCGAAGGGGATCCCCGCCGGAGATGGTCGAGGTCCGATGTTCAAGGTAGCCCGAGGGCGCGGGAATCTCCAATTAGCTGGATTTGCCAGGACATTTGCCAGGGAGGGGTCCCAAGGACCTACTTGCCGGGCGGCTCCTGGGTCGCACGGGTGACCAGGGCCTCCAGCTCGGGAAGCCCCTTCAGCAGGCCCCGGCGCTGGATCTCTTGCAGGGTGCCTTGGAGGCGCCGACGGTCCGCTTCGGACTTGGACCCCCTCTGGAAGGCTTGGTAGCCCTGGCTGAGTTCCTTCAGGGCCACCGCCATGTCCCCCTGGGGACCCGGGGCTTCCAGGGCACCCAGGAGGGAGGCCATGGCTCCGGGATCCACCTGGGTGGGCAGCTCCCTCAGACCGCTGCTGGCCATCAGCTCCCGCATGAGTTTGGCCTCTTCCGTGGGAGCTCCTGACTGGGCCTCCCGCACCAGGCGCAGGCCCTCCTCCAGGGTGGACTTCACGGCCTGGGAATCACTGGGCGGAAGCATGGGCTGGGCCGCGGACTCGACCCCTGGTCCTGCGGTGGGGGCCAGGACGCCGGGGGCCTCCTGGGCAGAAGGAGGGGTCTGGAGACCCACCGCCACCTGGTGAAGGGTCTGGGTCACCGCCGCCCGAAGGGCAGGGGGCGGGGCCGGGGTCGGCGCGGGGGGTGGACGCAGGGCTAAGGTCGTACTGAGGGCCACCAGGGACACCAAAAAGGCCAGGGCCGCGCCCCCCAGGGCGGGAATCAACCTTTGTTGCTGTACCAGGGGGATCGAGACCCTGTGACCGCCGATCCAAAGTCCCAGGAGACCCATTAGGCACAGGGTGGCCAGCGTGCCCAGGAGAATGATCACCACGGCCATGGAGGTTCCTTTGATGCCCCCCAGTCTAGCGATTCCTGGGGATACCCTCGCACTTTCATCAGGAAAGGAATCGTGTCTCGGGGGTTCTCCTTCAGGAGTGTTGCGATGGGCAACCTCCGGAAAGAGAAAAGTCTTCCTGACTCGGGGTGGATCGTCCTCGACGGGGGCTTGGCGGGTTTTGGGGTCAGGGCCGCGGGAGGGCATCGCCATGGCTTGAACCTTGGTGCTTTTTCACTCAGGGTGGAAGCATTGGAACCCATCTTGGCTGGAGGTCCCCCCATGGATGACGCGCTTTTCTGGCATCGCCTTCAGTTCGGCTTCACGGCCACCTTCCACTACCTGTTCCCCCAGCTCAGCATGGGGCTGGCGTTCCTCATCGTGGTCCTCAAGACCCTCGCCCGGCGAAAGCAGGACGAACGGTACAACGATGCCGCGCGGTTCTGGATCCGCATCTTCGGCGTGACCTTTGCCGTTGGCGTGGTGACGGGCATCCCCATGGAGTTCCAGTTCGGCACGAACTGGGCCCAGTTCAGCCACAAGTGCGGGGGCAGCATCGGCCAGACCTTGGCCAGGGGGGGGATGTTCGCGTTTT
>CAZPUI010001065.1:0-1765 GCA_964589695.1 uncultured Solibacteraceae bacterium
CAGGGCGTTGACCACCGAGGCCACGCCCTCCTCCGCCGCCATCTTGAGGGGGGTGAGCATGCTGGGGGTGACGACCTTGGGCTGAACCGCGGGTTCGTGGAGGGTGAGGGTCAGGGTGGACAGGGCCACCATGTGCTGCAGGTAGCGTTGCTCCGCCTCCATCTGCTCGATCTCCGTGGCCACTTCGGTGAGCTGCTGCTGAGCCTGCACCAGGGATTCCAGATCCGTGGACTTGGTGTGGTAGATCTCCTTCATCCGGGTGTAGAGCTCCCGCTTCTGCTTGAGGCGCGCCTCCAGGTCCAGGCTGGCCCGGGTGACGTCCTGGGTGTTCACGGCCTCCTGCCGCACCTTTCCCAGGCCCCGCAGGGCGTCCATGGTGGGGAAGAACTGGGAGGGGGGGATCCGGAGGGTGAGGGTGCCCTGGGCCCGGCCCTGGTCTTCCCGCTGGGCGTGGATGTCGGCGATGTAGCCGCCCCGCTCCGTCACGATGGCCTGGACCCGGGCGAAGGCCTGGTCGAAGGTGCCCACCTCCACCGTCATCTGACCCGTGCGGATGAGCAGGGCCAGGGAACCGGATTGGGCCAGGGCAGGGACGAGGGCACCCTGTCGGACGCCCGGCACCTGGACGGCGGAAGGCAGGGCGGACGGGGGTGCCTCGCTCAGCTTTTCGCTGAGCTGGAGGGCCTGCTCCGCGGGTTGGGAGACCCGTCGCGCCAGGGGCTGTCCCTTCCCCGGTCGGAGGCTGGGCGTCAGCGACAGGGTGGCCACGAGCAGGACCCCACCGGCCACGAGGATGGACTTCAGGGAAGGACGGGGCAGGGTGAAGGGTAGACGCATGGGTTCCTCCTGGGGTTTCGCGCCGTCAGGGCGCGCTTCACAGGGGGAATGCCCTCGGGTCGGGGATCCTTTCAAACTTTTTTCGGCTACACCCCCTTAGGGCTCCGAAGGTCCACCCTGCGATGCAGGCCACCGGGCGGTGGCCCCGGGGGAAGGGTCTCGGGACGGGGCGTGGGGGTCGGCAGCAGGTAGACATCCACCCAGGGCCCGGCCTGGGGATCCACCTGGATTTCGGCCCTGTGTGGGGCCTTCAGGTGGGGCGACAGCACGAGGTCCTGGGCGCCGCCGCGTTGTACCAAGGCCAGGTGGCCCGGTGCCTCCCAACGCACCACCAGGGTTCGGGTGCCCGCACGGTTCGGCTGCAGGGTGCAGGTCAACCCTCGGGCCCGGGAGGGGGTGGCCGGCGGGGAAGCCACGCTTGGCGCCACCACCGGCGGGGGCTTCTCCTCCATGGACTCGTGCAGGGGCTCGGAGGTCCTCCGCAACGGCTCCGCGAGCTTCTCCTGTCGCCCCAAAGGTCGCTCCACCAGGAGTGTGGACCCCAGCACAAGCAGCAGGCTGGCGGCCAGGCTGAGGGGCAGGGGCCGCTTCCACCAGGGGCGCGGCAGGGGCTTGGGCGCCTCCAGGCTTTGGAGCAGGGCCTCCCGGGCGCTGGGGTCCGCCAGCAGCTCCCGCAGGGCCTCCTCGTCCATGAGCGTGTCGAAGAGGGCCTGGTCCTTGAGGGCCGCCCCGTAGAGGGCTTGCTTCTCCTCCTCCGTGAGGATGCCAGCGGCATGGCCCCCCAGCAGGTGCTCGGGCTTCATGGCATCCACCTCCCTCCCATCCGGTCCAGCAGATCCTTCCGGCAGCGGTGGTCCCAGGTGTAGACCGTGTTCAGGGTTCCGGCCCCCAGGATCGCCTGGATCTCAGGGAAGCTGTGGCCCTGGAG
>CAZPUI010001066.1:0-1760 GCA_964589695.1 uncultured Solibacteraceae bacterium
TTCGTGGTACCGTAACCATCTTGGGGCGAAGGCGTGACTGCCGCAGAACTGAGAGCGCGCATCCTGGACCAGGTGGCGGAATTTCACGCCAGCAATTGGCCCGTGGAAGCTTTTGTCCCAGGTGTGAGCCCGGTTCCCGTGAGCGGCCGGGTCTTCGATGCGGAGGAAATCCGGCACCTCGTGGATGCCTCCCTCGATTTCTGGCTCACGACGGGGCGCTTTGCTGCGGATTTCGAGAAGGCGTTCGCCCAACGGATGGGGACCCGGTTCTGCAGCCTGGTGAACTCGGGATCCTCCGCCAATCTCCTGGCCCTCACCGCCCTCACCTCACCGGAACTCAAGGACAGGCGCCTCCTGCCTGGAGACGAGGTCATCACCTGCGCCGCGGGATTTCCCACCACCGTCACCCCCATCCTCCAGAATCAGCTCATCCCTGTATTCCTGGATGCCCACCTCCCGTCCTACAACATGGACCTCTCCAACCTCGAAGAGGCCATCGGACCCCGCACCCGCGCCATCATGGTGGCCCACACCCTCGGAAATCCCTTCGACCTCGACCAGGTCATGGCGGTGGCCGCCCGCCACAACCTGTGGGTGATCGAGGACTGCTGCGATGCTGTCGGAGCCCGCTTTGACGAGCGGCCTGTGGGTAGCTTTGGGCATCTTGCCACCGTGAGCTTCTATCCTGCCCACCACATCACCATGGGCGAAGGCGGTGCCGTGCTCACCTCGGATCCACAGCTCAAGCGCATCGTAGAGTCCTTCCGGGACTGGGGACGCGACTGCTGGTGCGAGCCGGGCCATGACGACACATGCCACAAGCGGTTCGGGTGGCAGCTCGGGGAGCTGCCCTTCGGCTACGATCACAAGTACACCTACAGTCATCTGGGCTACAACCTGAAGGCCACGGACATGCAGGCGGCGGTGGGCGTCTCCCAGCTGAAGAAGCTGGATGGCTTCATCGAAAGGCGGAATTCAAATTTCTCCTTCCTGCGGGAGCTGCTTGCACCCCTCGAGGATCGCTTGCTCCTGCCCGAGACTTGCGCCAAGGCCGCTCCAAGCTGGTTCGGTTTCCCGATCACAGTGCGCCCAGAGGCTTCTTTGACCCGAAATGCCCTGGTCAAGGAACTGAACGTCGCCAGGATCGGAACCCGTCTCCTCTTCGGCGGCAACCTCCTCCACCAGCCAGCCTTCCGAGGAACACCCAGACGCCTCGCCGGACCCCTCGTGAACTGTGATCGGATCATGCGAGACACCTTCTGGGTGGGCGTGTTCCCGGGCTTGACGGAACCCATGCTCACCTATATTGCTGAGACCATGCGTGCTCTGCTGGGGAGGCTTCCCTGAATGAGGCGGCCGATTGGTCTGCCTCTACCTGAAGAGGATCTTGAGGATCTTTCAGCCCGCATAGGCACCGATTGGTTCCAGCTGGACGGGGCCCGGCTGCTCCTCACGGGCTGTACTGGGTTTTTCGGAGCCTGGCTGGTGGAGGGGCTGCTGGCGGCGGTGGACCAAGGCCGCCTTCACGTCCAGGCGACCCTCCTGACCCGGGATCCCGCAGGCTTTCGCCAGCGGATGCCCCACATCGCGAGTCATCCAGCCATCCAGCTGCATGAGGGGGATGTCCGGACCTTCGCAGTGCCTCCCGGCTCCTTCACCCACCTGGTACATGGGGCGACCACCCCCAGTGCCACCCTAAACGCTGAACAACCTTGGGCGATGCTGGACACGATCCTGGAAGGCACTCGGCATACCCTTGA
>CAZPUI010001067.1:0-1760 GCA_964589695.1 uncultured Solibacteraceae bacterium
TGGGGACCGCAGCGAAACGGAGCCTGTAGGCACGCGGCCGCCGTGGCGGGGGGGTCGGAGCGTCACCTCTGGATCCAGCACAATGTCGTGTTCGACCTGCGGTACCAGGGCACTTCTTTGGATACACAAGGGCTGCGGATTTGGCTCAGCGAGCTCGCCCAGCTCCATACCCGCAGCGCCTTCGAGCTGCCCGTCCCCTCCCTGGATGAAGTCCGTTGCACCCCCCAGGCCCGGGTGGGTGGGGACGTGGTGGTTGAGGCCCCTGTGGTACCCACCGTGTTCCGGGAATTCGAGGCCAATGGTGAGGTCCTGAGGCTTCGCCAGGAAACGGGTGGTGTCCTGCGCTTCAAGACGAGAAAGGCCGCCGTGTCGGAGGTGAGGGTGCTTGCGGTGGATCGGCAAACCCTCCTCTCCAACGCACGCACCTTCCAGGTACGCGTGGAGGAATAGCCCAGGAGCCCCACGAAGCGGACGGCCCACCGTGCCGTTTCGTGGGGCGCCCCCATGGCGAGGCGTTTGCGACCAGCCCCGCAAACCATCCCAGTAATGATTTTCGATTTCCCATGGCCAAGTTCACGGTGGTCTTGGAATGGACTAACCTGAAAGCCAAGCTCGCCTTGGGTAGCCCGAGCCCACCAGCGGCCTGTGTGGGCTGGCTGCTGCCCCCACCCGCTGTCCACCATTCCCGGAGGCTGGTCATGAAAGTTCTTGCCATCAATGGCAGTCCAAGGAAGGAAGGCAACACCCACGTCCTGCTGGAGACGGTGCTGGCCTCCATGGGTCAGGCGGGCTGGGAGACAGAGCTGGTGCAGATTGGCGGCAAGAGCATCCACGGTTGCAGGGCCTGCGGTGTATGCAGGGAGCGGCGGGACGAGCGGTGCGGCTCCGGCCAGGACATCTTCAACGACGTCTTCGCAAAGATGCTCCAGGCTGACGCCATCCTCCTGGGTTCGCACACCTACTTCGCCGATGTGAGCACCGAGATGAAGGCCCTGATAGACCGGGCGGGCTTCGTGGCCATGGCCAACGGTTCGGCCCTGGCCGGCAAGCTGGGGGCCGCCGTGGTGGCCGTGCGGCGCGGGGGCGCCACCCACGCCTTCGACACCATGAATCACCTTTTCTTCATCTCCCAGATGATCGTGCCCGGCTCGACCTACTGGAACATGGGCTACGGGCTGGAACCCGGGCAGGTCTCCGGCGATGCCGAGGCCCTGCGGAACATGACCCACCTGGGCCAGGCCATGGCCTGGCTGGGCAGCGCCATCAAGGCGAGCCCGACGCCCTATCCAGTCCGGGTGCCCGGGAAGGCGTAATATCCACCCGTGACGCCCTTCCAGGCCGGAGGTCATCGCCGACCTTGAATTCCCCCACCCGCTGCCCGCCCCCACCCCCGCCAGGCTCGCCCACACTGGAATGGATGCGGAAGCCGTGGGGGAACCCCGCCGCCAGGGTGGCAATGCTGGGAGAAACGGCCATCCAGAAGGCCTCGGCATTGGGTACTCAGCAAAGGGCTTCCTCATACTCAGGCGTGGACAGCGTGTAGTTTCAATCCAAGTGCATGGATGACCTTCACCACCGTCGAAAACTCCGGGTTCCCCTCGGGAGACAGTGCCTTGTAAAGCCCTTCACGACTAAGGCCCGTATCCCTCGCAAGCTGTGCCATGCCCCGTGCTCGGGCGATGTCTCCCAGTGCCGCACGGATCAGGCTGCCATCCCCAGGGTCTTCCTCAAAGCAAGCATCAAGATAAAGATTCAATGCC
>CAZPUI010001068.1:0-1759 GCA_964589695.1 uncultured Solibacteraceae bacterium
ATGGGGGCAATGAACAGATCCGGATTCCTGCCCGGGAAAGCTTCGACGGCATTCTTCAGGGTGGAGGGGAGGTTGGCGATCTCCAGACGGATGGTCCACCGGTGCGCAGGAATCGCCTCAATGCGCTTTCGCCCGAGTTCCAAGGCCCTGGCCATATCGCCCCGGCGGAGGGCGTCCAACCGCTCCACCAAGGCGGCATTGGCCATAACCGGATCCAGCGTTTCGGGTGGGCGCGTCACCGCTGCAGGGACGGAAGGCGGCGGAGCAACGCTCACGACAGGGGCCGGGGCCACCGGGGGAGCAACCTCCACCATCGGGAGCGGATCGGGGGGTGGCGGAACGACGATCACGATGGGAGGTGGCGCTGAGGGTGGTGGATCGGCCACCACCACGCGGGGTGGGACGGGTGGCGGCGTCACGGACACCTTGGCCGGAGGCATGTCGGCCTCGGGGCCACGGGTGGCTGGCTTGCCGCCCCAGGTGAACCCAACCATGACGGAGCCCTGAGCTTCTTTCAGGTCCTTGGGGGTGAAGGTGAAGAGATAGCGGGCTTCCAGCCCCCAAATGAGGCCCAGGGCAGGCCGGTGGAGAAGTCCGAGAGACGCGTGGATCGCCCCACCCTTGGTGTTATCCAGGGCGAGGGTCGAGGGGGAGACCTTCGGAACGGAAAGGGCACCCAGGCCCAAGCCAAGGTAAGGCCAGAACCTGCTTGAGAGATCCCCGGAAAGCCCCGTCAACAGGGTGACCGAGACTTCGCTGTGGCTGAGGGAAGGGCCCGGGGGAAAGTTGCTCTTGGGATGGGAACTGAATCCCTCAAAGCTGAGCCCGTAGCGCTGTTGATTGAATACCAGGCCGACTTGCCCACCAATAAAGGGGGCCGACTTCACGTTTTCCTGAGGGTCGAACGAAAGGCTGCCCGCCCGGAGCCCCACCCACGTGAAGCCCTGATCGGCCCCCTGAGCAGCAAGGGTTGCGACAAAGAAACTCCACATTGCTATTTGCTTGATTCGCATGCCGATCTCCGTGATCCAGGGGTGGTTTAGGGTACCCCAAGGGCAACCTCATTCACGCCAAAATCCCTGGACCAAACTCATCCATCTGCCCAAGAGGCAGCCCGGTCACGGCTGTGCTTCACCCACCCCGGTTCCATCGGTTGGGCAGATGCTACTCGGACTGGACAGGGCGCCCCTGCCCGCCACCGGCTTGGCGGGAAGCAGCCCTCCCAGCGCTTCCCGCGACCAGCACGCAGGATTCCTCAGGGCCGATCAGCCTTCAGCCGAGCTATTTGAGCTTGGCAAGCTCCTCCTGGATCCGGATGCGCTGATCCTCCTGCTTCACACGCTCGAGGGCCTTGCGGTAGTTCGCCGTGGCCTGGGCCTTGTCGCCCTTGAGGGCGTAGGCCTCGGCGAGGCTGTCGTAGGCGTTCCAGGAGCCGGGGTGGTCCTTGACGTTCTTCTGGAACAGGACGATGGCCTCGTCCAGCTTGTTCTGCCCCAGCAGCCCGTAGCCGGCCTGGTTGACCTCCACCTCCGTGGCAACGGCCAGGGCCTTGGCCCGCAGGGCCTCCGCGCCCTTGGTGTCGCCCTTCTTCTCCAACAGGGCGGCCTTGATGCGCAGGCCCACGTAGGACTCCTTCATGCCCAGGGAGCGGTCCACCCAGGTCATGGCCTCGTCCAGGTTCACGTCGTTGCGCACGCACCAGCCCGCCGCGCCGCTCCAGGTCTCCGGAAAGAATTGCCCGAGGCCGCGGATCTGATTC
>CAZPUI010001069.1:0-1756 GCA_964589695.1 uncultured Solibacteraceae bacterium
TCCCTCGGGTTGTGCTTGGCCATAGTAGCCTTTATCGATTTCCAAGCCTACGGTGCAGCCGCCCCATGCCATTCGGTCCTCCTCTTGTTCGATTTCTGGCTGGGCTGCTTGCGGCCGGGCTCATATCCTTCCTGGCACTCCGCGTCCTGGGCCCCCGCGGTTGGATGGACTTGCCAGACGGGCGCAAGCATCATGAGCGCCCCACCCCGCGCACAGGAGGGGTGGCCCTTTGGGCGGCCGTGGCCCTTGGACAGGCGCTGGGGTGGATCCAACTGCCCATTTCCGCGGGTGAGTGGATCTGCCTCCACGGGCTCGCCTTGATGGGGGCCCTTGATGATCGGCATTCCCTGAGCCCCCGGGTCAAGGCCCTGGCGGGTCTGGGGCTCGCGCTCACCCTGGCCGTCCCGGTGTCCTATGCCTTCGCGCTGGATCGCCCCGTGGCGATGCTGATGCGGATAGCCATTCCGACGAACCCGCCCTATGTGACCCTGCCGCTTCTGGTGCTCTGGTTCTGGGCCGTGCCGCAGGCCTTCAACCTCATCGACGGTCTGGATGGCCTTGCGACTGGCTTGGCCCTGCTCATCGCAGCCTACCTCCTGGGCGGGCGCGGGTTCGCAGGTACCCCCTTCCTGATGGGCGCACTCCTGGGCAGTTTCCTGCTGAACTGGCCCAGGGCCTTCCATTTCCTGGGGGACTGCGGCGCCTATTTCCTCGGGGGCCTGTTGGCGCTGCTGGCGCTGCGCACCCGGGCCTTCGAATTCCCCTCCCTGGCCCTCTGGGTGTTTGCGTATCCCATCCTGGACATGGCCCTGGTCATTACCATCCGGTTCCTCCGGGGCCACCCCCTCGGAGGCGGAGATCGCAGCCACCTCCATCACCAACTGGCCGCGATCCTCGGCGAACGTTGGGCGGTCCCCCTCCTCTGGCTCCAGGCGGCTGCCCTCGCGGTGGGTCCCACGGGTTTCCCTGGGAGTTCCTGGGTGTGTTGGCCTGCCCTCGGACTGATGGTGGTCCAATGCGCCTATTTCGTGCGGCGGTCACTGCGGAATCCAAAGAACGCGTCTGCTGGCTGATGTCAGGGCGGAAAGGCTGGCCCGGCCGACGCATTCCGGCCATCACCCGGACGCAATGCGTCATATTGGGGATCGGTATTCCCTTTTTTGGGACCTTGCACCCAAAGTGCAGCCTCTGGAATCTATGGTCCCATGGGCTTTCTTCTTGCGCCAGATGCATTGAAGGGGCACCTTGGTGGTATCCCATAACCTGGCACGGGACTTGATAAAATAACCCTGGCCATCGCCCTCGAGGAGCACCTCATGCAAAAACAGTCCGGCTTCACCCTCATCGAACTGCTGTTGGTGCTTGCCATCATCGGCATCATCTCCGCCATCGCGGTGCCCGCTCTGCTGGGCCAGCGCGAACGCGCCCGCATGCAGGCGACCCGGGACAACACCACCGCCTGCATCGCCGACCTCACCTCCACCCTCGGCGAACTGAGCGATCCCCCGTCCGAGCGCAAGACCGGCCTGCCGACCACCACCTACGATGGGACTGCGGCTTCCAACCAGACCAAGGCCACTGATGCGATCACCTCAGTCATGCTCAAGACCAACTTCGCTACTGCCAAGAACCCTTATGGTTCCGGTCCGGCCTACATTGCAGGTATTGCAAGTACTATCAGTGGTGCTGTTTACCTGGATGCGACCACCGCCAACGCGACCACCGATCCTGTTATCACGGTCTCGGGCGTGTTCAT
>CAZPUI010001070.1:0-1754 GCA_964589695.1 uncultured Solibacteraceae bacterium
GCCCGCCTGCGGTCACCGAACTGGGCAACGCCACGGGCTTCGACTTCATGCTCCAGGACAGGGGCGACTACGGCCATGTGAAGCTGACCGAGATCCAGAACCAGCTGCTGGGCATGGCCGCCCAGGATCCCCGCCTGGCCCGGGTGCGGCCCAATGGCATGCCCGATGTGCCCCAGTACAAGGTGGACATCGACTGGGAGAAGGCCGGTGCGCTGGGGGTGCCCATCAGCGCCATCCAGAGCTACCTGTCTGCGGCCTTTGGCAGCCAGTACATCGGCAACTTCGTCCAGGGTGGGCGGGTCAAGCGGGTGTATGCCCAGGCGGATGCTCCCTTCCGCATGGCGCCCGAGGACCTCAACCGCCTGCATGTGCGCAACCGCCAGGGCGAGCTGGTGCCACTTTCCGCCCTCGTGAAAGGCCGGTGGATCCATGGCTCGCCCCGGCTGGAACGCTACAAAGGCTTCCCGGCCATGAACCTCCAGGGCGAACCCGGGTCCGGCTTCAGCTCCGGGGACGCCATGAAGGCCATGGAAGAACTCGTCCGGAAGCTGCCCCAGGGCATCGCCTCCGAATGGACGGGCCTCTCCTACCAGCAGCGCATGTCCGAGTCCCAGGCGGGCCTGCTCTACGGCTTCTCAATCCTGGTCATCTTCCTGGTGCTCGCGGCGCTGTACGAGAGCTGGACGGTGCCCATCACCATCCTCCTGGCCCTTCCGCTCGGGGTCATCGGCGGGGTCGTGGCCTCCTCCACCCGGGGGATGCCCAACGACGTCTACTTCCAGATCGGCCTGCTGACGGTGCTCGGCCTCACCACCAAGAACGCCATCCTCATCGTCCAGTTCGCCCAGGCCCATGTGCAGCAGGGCATGGGGCTCGTGGAGGCCACCCTGGAGGCGGCCAAGCTGAGGCTGCGTCCCATCGTCATGACCTCCCTGGCCTTCGGCTTCGGCGTGCTGCCCCTGGCCCTGGCCTCGGGGGCCGGGGCGGGCGCCCAGATGGCCATCGGCACCAGCGTGCTGGGGGGCATGCTCACGGCCACCTTCCTGGCCATCTTCTTCATTCCGCTGTTCTACGTGGTGGTGGTCCAGTTCTTCGGCAGGCGTGGGCAAGAGGCCTCTGGGTCTTCGGACGTGCACGCAGGGGAGGTGTGACATGGCAGCCAAGCTGTTCCTGCCCCTGGGTCTCATGCTGGGCCTGGGCTGCTCCCTGGCGCCCAAATACACCCGGCCGGCCTCGCCGGTGCGGGAGGACTGGAACCCCGTCGCCCCGAGGCCCGAGGGCCCGGCGGCTGCCGAGCTTCCCTGGCGGGACTTCCTTCGGGACCCTGGCCTGAAGGCGGTGGTCGACCTGGCCCTCCAGCACAATCGGGACCTGCGGATCGCCGCGCTGAACGTCGAACGGACCCAGTCCCTGTACCAGATCCAGCGTTCGGAACTCCTCCCCGGCCTGGGGGTGATGGGCACCGCCAGCCGCTCCCGGACGCCGGAGCGGATGGCCAACGATGGGAAGGCCGCGCTCAAGGCCTCGGACACCGTCCAGGTGGGGCTGCTCGCCTGGGAGCTGGACTTTTTCGGCCGCCTCCGGAGCCTGAAGGCGCGCGCCCTGAACCAGTACCTGGCCACGGACCAGGCCCGCGCCGCGGCCCAGATCCCCCTGGTCTCCGCCGTGGCCCTGGGCACCCTCCAGCATGCTGCCGACAGCCAAAACCTGCGGTTGGCCCAGGCCCCCCTGGAAGACCAGACGGCCGTCCGTCA
>CAZPUI010001071.1:0-1751 GCA_964589695.1 uncultured Solibacteraceae bacterium
CCCACACCACATCGAGCTCCAGGGCCGGCCTCCGGGGCAGCAGCGACCAGGCCAGGCCCAGGCCCCCCAGGATCACGGGCGCCAGGGCCACGGGAACCCACGGTCGCCATCCCTTGGGGGAAAGGGCCACCTGCCATCCCGTGGCCAGGCCCAGACCCCAGGCCATGAAGGTGAGGCCATGGGTGCCCAGGAAGGCGCTGGCGCGGGCGAGGAGGGGCAGGCCACTGAAGGCGGCGCCCCAGCTCCAGGGATAGATGTGGTAGCCGAAGCGCTGCCAGAGGAGGAGGGCCAGGGCCGCCGCCAAGACCCCGGGCCAGAGGCCCCGCCGTGGTCGGACCCAGGCTCCCAGGGCCAGGGCCAGGGTGAGTCCCAGGGCCTCCCAGGCGCAGAAGAGGAGGGTGGCGAAGATCGCCATGGCCTGGGGCAGGCCCCCCATGGTTCTCAGCATGTCCGGCATCCAGGTGAAGAGGCCCAGGAGGCCCAGGAGCCACCCCAGGCCCACCCACCGGAGGCTCAGGCCACGCCCCAGCATCCAGCCCACGAGCACGGGGAAGGCCAGGCCCGCCAGGGCCTCGTGGTGTCCCAGGCCCGAGGGCAGGGGCCAACGGAAGGCCACCAGGAAGAGGCCTCCCAGGGCCAGGGCGGTGACGGGACCCAGGAAGGCGCGCCGTGGGTTCGGGTCGGGAGCTTTCATCACTGGGGTCCTCAAGGGGGTGGAATTGCCGCCCGCCGCGCCACTTCGTAGCAGGCGATGCCCGCGGCCACGGCGGCGTTCAGGCTCTCCAGGCCCAGGATGGGAATGGCCATGGGGAGCACCGCGGGGGGCATGTCCGTATGCCGCCAGCCGTGGCCTTCGTTCCCCACAAGGATCCGGATGGGATCCCGAAGGTCCACCTCGGCCATGGGGTGGGACTGGGGACCCCCCTCCAGGGCGATCCAGCGCCCGGCGTCCAGGGTGAGGTCCGCCCAGCGCCTCAAGGGCATCAGGAAGGCCGCCCCCATGCTGCCCCGCAGGGCCTTGGGGCTGAAGGGATCGGCGCAGCCTGGACCCAGGACGGCCTCCTGAAAGCCGAAGGCAGCGCCACTCCGGAGGATGGCGCCCAGGTTGCCGGGATCCTGGATGCCCCAGGGGAGGATCACCCGGGCCCCCAGGGGCCCCGAGGGATCCGGGGCCAGGGTGGCCAGAAGGGCCAGGGTGGGGGGGCTGGCCATGTCGCTCAGGTCCCGCATCAGGGAATCAGACAGGATCGTGGTGGGCAGCTCCAGGTGCCGTTCAAGGTCGGAGGCGGCCTCGCCCTCCAGTCGCAGCCAGGCCTGGCGACGAAACCGGGCCCCGGCGGGGGTATGCCTCACCTCGATCCAGGCCTGGATGAGCTTGGTCCCCAGGAGCAGCGTGTGGGTGCGCTTCAAGCCCGGGGCCGCCAGCTGGGCCCGGAGGGACTTGAAGCGGGGATTGGCCTTGCTGGTGAGGAGGGGCGGGGCGCTCATGCCTCGGGCAGTATGCCATGGCAGAATGGGGCCATGATCACGCTGACCCATGTCGCCAAGCAGTACGGAAGGGTGCACACCGCGCTGTCCGACATCAGCTTCCACATCGAGGCCGGCGAGTTCGTCTTTCTGACGGGCCCCAGCGGGGCCGGCAAGTCCACCCTGTTGAAGCTCCTCTTCCGGGAACAGGTGCCCACCTCCGGGGATTTGCGGCTGGCGGGGCACCGGCTGGGGTCCATGGCCCCCCGGGAGATTCCCACCCT
>CAZPUI010001072.1:0-1748 GCA_964589695.1 uncultured Solibacteraceae bacterium
ATCCAGAAGGACCGGGAACTGGATGCCCAGCAGGACGCCGTTTACGCCGAGATCACCAAGGAGCTGAACCTTCTGCGGGACAAGCAGATCCATGGCGAGATCACCGACATGAACGACCCCAAGGTCCGCAGCCCCCGCCACCAGGCCCTGCTGCAGGACCTGGCCAAGCTGGTGAAGGCCCAGCAGGATCTGCTGGTGAAGGGGGAATTCGACACCGCCTACACGGAAATCGGGGCCCCCAACACCAATGCCTCCACCAGTGAGGATGTCACCCAGTACGTCCTCACCATCCCCGCCAACCGCCTGGAATTCTGGTGCTGGATGGAGTCGGACCGCCTGCTGGAACCCATCTTCCGGGAATACTACGCCGAGCGGGATGTGGTGAACGACGAGCGCCGCCTGGGCGAAGCGACACCCACGGGCAAGTTCGAAGAGGCCTTCAATGCCCTGCTCTGGCAGGCCCATCCCTACAGCTGGCCCGTGGTGGGCTGGGGCTCGGATATCAGCACCATCACCCGGGGCGAGCTCACGGATTTCTTCAAGCGCCACTACGCCCCCAACAACGTGACCCTGAGTCTCGTGGGGGGTTTCAAGGCCGCGGAGGTCCTGCCCATGCTGGAGCGGTACTTCGGCCGGATCCCCGCCAACCCTGAAGGCAGGCCCACCCTGAAGACCCTGGAACCGAAACAGCCCGCCCCCACCCGCATGGTGGCGGAGGCGGAAACCACCCCCAGTGCCCGCATCGTGTGGAAGACCGTGGCTTCGGCCCACGGGGATCAGGTGGCCCTGGATATCCTCGGCCGCGTCCTCTCGGGGGCCAGCGGAAGGCTCAACCGGAACCTGGTGCTGGACCAGAAGGTGGCCCTGGGCGCCGGAGGCTTCCACCGGGCCATGAAATTCGCCGGCACCTTCACCCTCTCGGGCACGGCCAGTCAAGGCAAGGCACCCGAAGAGGTGGAGAAGGCCCTCCTGGCGGAAGTCACCCGAATCCAGACCACCGGCATCACCGAAGAGGAACTCCAGAAGGCCAAGAACCAGATGATCGCGGGCCTCTACCGCAGCCAGGGGGACAACCTGGGCCTGGCCGTGGGCCTGGCCAGCGCCGATGCCATCAGTGGCTACCAGAACCTGCTGAACATGCCCGATCGGGTCAACGCCGTCACGGCTGCGGATGTGCAGCGGGTGGCCAAGGCCTACCTGGTGCCCGAAGGCAGCAACACCCTCATCTACCTGCGGAAGTCCCGGAAGGAGGCCCAGTGATGCGCACCCTCGTCCTTGCCCTCGCCACCACCCTCCTGGCGGCCCAGGCCATCCCGGATCGGCCCGAGAAGACCCAGGCGCCGGTCCTGAACTTCGAGGCCCCCCAGGCCAAGAGCCTGCGCGCGACCCTGAAGAATGGCATTCCCGTCTACCTGAAAGCCGATCCCACGGCCCAACCCATGGTGACCCTGCAGATCCTGGTGCGCACGGGCGCCTACCTGGATCCCAAGGGGAAGGAAGGCTTGGCCAGTGCCTGGGGCAACCAGCTGCGCCAGGGCGGCACCCTGAAGCTGGACGCCGCCAAGCTCGACGCACGCCTGGATTTCCTCGCCGCCAGCCTCTTCACAGGCGCTGGGAACGATTCGGGATCCCTCTCCCTGAACCTCCTGGAGAAGGATCTGAAGGAGGGCCTGGGTCTCGTCCAGGACCTGCTCACCCAGCCCGCCTTCGCCCAGGACCGCCTGGACCTGGCCAAGAAGCAGGCGCGC
>CAZPUI010001073.1:0-1746 GCA_964589695.1 uncultured Solibacteraceae bacterium
GTGGAAGGCGCGCTCGTCATGGGCCCTGGCCTCACGGGCGGCAAGACCGATGGCATCGGCGGGTGGCGGGGCTACCGCCTCCTCCAGGCCGACCCCCAATTGAATACCTTCACGGTCCAGGCCACCTTCGAGGGGGCTTGGGGCAAGGGTGAAGCCACCCTGACCACCGAGGATGCCGTGGCCAAGGTGGGCATCCAGGTGGGAGCCGTGCCCGAGGTTTCGGCCCTCTACATCGGCAGTGGCCTGCGCTTCGAAGTCTTCCAGGAAGGGGCCAACCTGTACTTGGAGGCCTACCAGAACACCACCCTCAAGGTGTCGGCCATCGCCACCCTGGAGGGCACGGCGTGGGGGGGAACCTACACCACCCCCGGGCAGGCGAGCGGCACCCTCACGGGCAGCTTCGCCAGCGACTTGAACAGTTTCCAGGCGAGCCTCAAGGATGCGAAGACAGGGGCCATCACCTCCTGGTCCGCCACCCGAACCCCCGGCGTGGCGGTCAAGGTGCTGCCCGAGAAGGCCATCATGGCCACTGCGGCCCACGTGGACTTCCGTGCCCTCGTGGCGGGTTCTGCGGACCGGAGCGTGCTCTGGACCGCAGGCTCGGGCTCCATCACCCCCGAGGGACGGTTCCAGGCACCGAGCGAAGTCGGCCTCGTGTCCATCACGGCGGAGAGCAAGGCCAGCCCCGGGAAGGTGGGACTCGCCCAGGCGGATGTCCGCCTGCGGGGCATCTATGTCAGCACCCGTGATTTGAACCTTCGTCAGGGCGAGACCCGGGATTTCCAGGCCACGGTGGTGGGCCTGGCCTCCTCCGAAGTCACCTGGTCCGCGTCCGTGGGCACCATGAACGCGGCGACGGGTCGCCTGGTGGCACCCCTGCGTGCAGGTCCCTGCATCGTGACGGCCACCAGTGTCGTGGACCCCACCGTGTCAGGCAGCCTTACCCTCACCCTGCCCGAACTCACCCTGCGGGTGGAGCCCAGTACGATCCAGGTGCCCCAGGGGGGGACCCAGAGCTTCAAGGCCACCGTCGAAGGATGTGTCGACGGATCCGTGACCTGGGAGACCCAGGCGCCGGGGACGGTCTCGTCCACAGGCCTCTGGACCGCCCCCACCAAGGCCGGTGTCTACACCGTGGTGGCCCGCAGCCAGGCTGATCCTACGCGGACCGCAGAGGCACGAATCACGGTGCCCGACGTGAGTCTCACCGTGACCCCCGCCACGGCCACCGTGACTGCAGGGGGCAGCCTGACCTTCGCCGCCCGGGTCACAGGCACCGTCCAAACCGGAGTGACCTGGTCCGCTTCCAAGGGCACCATGCTCGCCAACGGGCAGTTCACGGCCCCCATGCTCCCCGTGGGTGTGGATCGGGAAGAGGTCACCGTCCAGGCCACCAGCCTCGCCGACCCCACCCGGACCGCCACGGCCCTGGTAGCGGTGGAAGAACGTCCCCAGGTGATCATCACCGCCCCCGCCACGGTCCCGGCCTCGGCCCAGAACCTCGAGGCCAGCGTGGAACAGGGCACGGGTTGGCGCTATTTCTGGCGCGTGGAGGGCGGGACCCTCGCCGCTTCGGCCACGACACCCAGCCTCCGTTTCCATGCCGGTTCCTCGGCCCAGGTCATCCTGCATTGCCACGTCACCAACCCCAAGGGTTTGACGGCCTATGGCTCGAAGGTCGTGAACGTACAGAACGGAACGGTGGATGCCACAATTCTGGCCCCTGGAGAAGTCCTGGCGGGTTCA